>JBOHVR010000795.1:0-3431 GCA_050735755.1 Binatia bacterium | reverse complement strand
GTGCCGCAAAGATCTATAAGGTCGTATCGGATGTCGATGTCATCCATAATCGACTCCTGTGGGTCCATCCGAAACCGGAGGCGCAGTTGCCCTATGACAGCGTGTTGAGCGGCTTCGATGCGCAACGTCCCATCTTGGTTGAAAGCATCGAGTACACACTGTGGGTGAAAGAGCTCGGGCGGCTGATTCGTGTCTACGAAGGTCTTTCGCTTGTCCCCGAGCATCGACGTTACGGCCCGGCGATCTTGGGGGCGCTTAGACTCCCGGGCTTTTCCGGCCAACTCCGGACTCTCCCGTCGGCGCCCGAGCCGGTGGTGATCGCAGAATTACGCTCGCTCCCGCTATCCGATTTGTCGCCCATCGCCGCAACAATCGGCGAGATCATTCCGCTGACGGGCGGCGCTGACGGCTTGGCGCATTTGAGCACCGATGACTTTATCGGCGAGGAGATCGATCCGCTGGATAGCGATCTTGTGCGGGCCCGCAAGGCCCGCGGCTTGCGAGCGTTGGAAGAGATTCGTGAAGTGGCCGTCGTTGCGGTACCTGACATCCACATTCAGCCCAAATCCCCACCGCGCTTCAGCGCGCCGCCGCCCTGCGTCCCCGATCCGTGTCTGCCTCTCAGCGCGCCTCCACTCGCCTACCCGCGGGCGCCGTCGGTGGGCGATTTACCGCCGGTCTTTTCGGAGAGTGCAATCTATCAGGTGCAATCGGCGCTGATTCAACACTGCGAAAAATTACGCGATCGTATAGCGCTTTTAGATCCGCCCTTCAGCGCGTCGCGCGACGACAAGCTCGGCGTCGGCGCCGTTCGCGCCTGGCGGAGCCGCTTCGTTTCAAAATATGCGGCTTTTTATTACCCCTGGCTGCGCGTGGTGGATCCCTTGCGCTCGCCCGCATCGATCATTCGGGAGATCCCGCCCTGCGGTCATGTGGCCGGACAATACGCGCAAAGCGATTTTCAATATGGCGTGCACAAAGCGCCGGCCAACGCGCCGCTGATATGGGCCGAAGATGTGACGGTCTTGGTCAATGATGCCGTCCACGGGATTCTTAACCCCGGGGGGATCAATGCGATTCGCCCGTTGCCGGGCCGCGGCCTGCGTATTTTTGGCGCGCGCACGGTGAGCAGCGACTCCGACTGGAAATACGTCAACGTGCGCCGCTTGATGATGATGATCGAAAAGGCGATCGAGGTGGCGATTCAGTGGGCTGTGTTCGAACCGAATTCTACCTTGACCCGAGCGAAGCTCAATTTAACCTTAACGAGTTTTTTGCTTTCTTTGTGGCAGCGGGGCGCGTTGATGGGCGCATCGGCGGAGGATGCGTTTTTTGTCAAATGCGATGACGAGAACAACCCGCCGCGAGAACGCGACCCAGGCCGGCTGCTGGCCACGATCGGCGTCGCGCCCTCGCGTCCATTCGAATTTATCATCCTGCGGGTCGGGCGGGCGCACAATCAGTTTGAGATCAGTGAGGCGTCGTCCGGCGCTTCCGGTCTGGAGGTTTTCTAGTGGCTTTGTTGAGTGAGCGCGGCGACCCGGTGCTGAATCATAATTTCGTCATCAGTCTGTTGGACAGCAGCAGCACCGTCGGCTTGCTCGGCTCCATCGCGATGTCGGCCATTTTTGATGTTGCCGTCGGCGGTTTCAGCGAATGCAGCGGAATGGAAATGTCGCTACAGGTCGAGGAATTCAAGGAAGGCGGCAACAACGGCCGAACGCTTAAGTTTCCCACGCGCGTTACATGGTCGAATATTACGCTCAAGAAGGGCGTGGGCGCGGGGACGGCGCTATGGGATTGGCATTATGGCTTCACAGCAGGAAGGGGCAGGCGCCGTGATGGAGTGATCGTGCTGCTCACCGACCTGCATGTGCCCAACAATATCTGGTATTTCCGCCGCGGTTTGCCGGTCAAATACACCGGGCCGGCGCTCAATGCGACGCAGAGCAGTGTCGCCATCGAATCCATAGAAATCGCCCACGAAGGGATCTTGCAACTGCCATCGGTGGGGCTCGCAGCGGTCGGAGCAACCGCAAGCCCGGGCATTTGAAGTTTTAGGAGGAATGAAAATGGAGGTTCAAATCCAGAGATTGCAAAGCACAGTACAGGCATTTGATGGGGACGCGCCGTTATCGCCGCAAACCATGGATAAGATCGTGCGCGCGGTGCTTCAGGCGGTCAATGATCAGGAAGCGCATCGACAGCGCGTCTACGCCGAGCGACGCATCACCGGCGGCGTAAGTCACGAGCTCGAGGAAAGGGACTGAGCGCAGTGGAACAGGTCGCGAAAGCAGTTTTGCGCGTTGAGTGGGACAGCCCACGAAATGCGGAAATCATCGAGCTTCAATACAATCCGACAGAGTTGTCGTGGGACAAAAGCGCGCAGATCGCCGAGATTCCGATTCCCGGATTAGACGCGCCGCTGCAACAATTTGTCCGCGGCCAGGCCGAAAAGCTGACCCTCGAACTATTTTTTGACACGACCGATCGCGGGATGGGCAAGGGCGCAGTGAGCGTCACGACGCTGACTGACCGCATCTACCAGCTGGTCAAGATTGAGCCGACCCGTCATGCACCGCCGATCTGCACTTTTGCCTGGAACGATCAGTTTCCCGGCAGCTCGCTTGAAGGAAACGCCGGAAGCACAGCCAGCCGTGCGGTGGTCGGGAGCTTCGGCGGGGCGATTGGCGGCGCTGTTTCGGCCATAGGCGGAGTGGTGGACGCCGTGTCCGGTGCGGTAGCGGGAATCGCTGGGGCTGCGAGCGGCAATCAGCGGCGCAACGGATTCAGGTGCATTGTTGAAAGCGTTAAGCAAAAATTCACGCTTTTTAGTGCGGAAGGGATTCCGTTGCGGGCGACTCTGACCGTGGGGTTGCGGGAGTACAAAACGCTCGACGAGCAACTCGCCCATTTGAATCTAACTTCACCGGATCGCACGCATAGCCACGTGACCCAAAACGGCGATACGCTGTCTCGCATCGCCGCCCGATATTACCGGAGCGCCGGCGATTGGCGCGCGATTGCCGACGCCAACGGCATTGAAGATCCACGCCGTCTCGTGATCGGTGCTTTCTTAACCATTCCACCGACTCCATAGGGTACCGGCATGCAGGTCGTTACACTTCGGGATGAATCGAAACGGCAAGGTGATTTCTATGTCCCACGCTATGAAATAAAAATCGCCGGAGCCAACCTGCCTCAGAACGTCGTGCGCGACGTCTTGCAGGTCACCTATAGCGACAACGTCACAGAACTGGGCGGCTTTGAGTTTACGGTCAGCAACTGGGACGCCGAAAAGCGCGAATTCAAATATGTGGGCTCGGAAACGACCGCTTCGCTGGCCAAAAACCCGCTGCACCAGCTTTTCAATCCGTCGCGGCACGAGGTCGAACTCTACCTGGGATACGGGGGAAACCTCTCGTTAATGA
>JBOHVR010000794.1:0-5115 GCA_050735755.1 Binatia bacterium | reverse complement strand
CCAAACGCGTGCCCTAGGCCCGCTTCAATCCGCGTCTTTCTGGACCAGGCGGGGTCAAATCCGGCATCCATCAGCCCATTCACCAGCGAATGAGCCAAGGCCGAATGAACCTGGTATTTTTTCTTCTGCTGGTTGGGAGACTCGCCGAGATATTTAAAATGAAGCGTGGCGTAAACTTCATCTTCAAGGAAAAGCATAAAGGGAGGAGTGTTATCCTCGAGGATATTCTCCCGCTGATCGTCACCTATGAGAATAAAAGCGTCCGGAGCCCATTCGTCAAGTTTGCGCTTGAGCAAATCCATGGCCCCTAGACAGCGCTTGAATCTCGCCTGCTTCTCTTCCAGGGTTAGCTCTTTTGCCAGTTCGGGCCGTTCCGGGCCAGGATCTTTAACCCTGTCCGGTAGCTCCTGCCACTTTTCTGGCGGCATGAGCAATTGGGGGGCATGTCCGGTGCCTAGGCAGCCTATAACCTCAGCCATATTCGTCCTCCCTTCTGGTCTTTTTATCGGACACCGATTCAGGAGGCAGAAAGTTCCCCTCCATGTTGCGCGTCTATCACCGCGCCATGAATTGTGTCAAGGTTTGATCCATATTAACTCGTCGTTAAGGCTTACTTAACGACGGGACTATCGTGACGAGCAGTTCTGAAAAGTAGGGAAACTTATTTTTTCAAGCAATGATGCGGAGGCCTGTCGCTCGTTTTTGAAAGGACCGCCTGGACACTCGCGACAGCGCTTCGACAAACCTCTTGTGAGCCAAGGTTAATTGCCTGGTTCTCTTGTAAATTAAGACCACATCCCATTGTCCAAAGATATGCCTGAGGTCCGTCATCTTGAGATCGGGCTCTTTTTCAGCGAGCGCGCAGATATCGTGCATTAATCCGACTCCGAGACCAAGCTTAGCGTACTGTTTGATGGCATAACAGGTGCTGGCCTCTATCACCGGAGTGACTTCCACGGCGTTGCTCACAAGAACCTGATCGATGCTACGCCGGGTCGATGAATGAAGATTGTGGACTATCAGCCCATGCGCCGCCAGGTCCCACAGAGACAACTGCTTTACACTCGCGAGGGGGTGGCGCCTGGGATAGACCGCCACGAGGCTTAAGGAGAAAAGAGGAATGCTTTCCAAGGCAGAGGGAATGGTTGAGAACCGTCCAATGCCGATTTCGATATGGCCATCGAGAACCAGCTCGAGGGTATCCGTCGATGACCTCGTCAACATGCTTAGCTTCACCATGGGGTGCTTTTTGAGGAAACCCGCGATGTGGGTTGCCAGGAAAAACGCCAAATCGTTTGCCAGTGCTACCGACACGCTTCCCGTACAGATTCCTTCGTCCTCGCGAAACATGGCCACGCTCTTCTCCACATCTTCCAAAATACGCTGCGCGTGGGCCAAAAACAGTTTTCCGTTTGGCGTTAACACGAGTCCATTGGGTCTACGCTCGAACAGCTTAGCGCCGATTTCCGTCTCCAACCGCTTCAGACGCTGCGATATCGCCGCCGTACTGAGTCGAAGGCTCTTCGAAGCATGCGGCAGCCCCCCTCCACGAGCAATCAACAGAAAAGTCCTGAGCTGGCTGACTTCCATCATACTCTCGCAAATAAATTTCCTGTTTCTGATTTACCGAACTTATGAGACATGAATTGTTGAGAAACGTCAACGGACGCAGGCGATTTGGAACGCCACTTCACCGAAGTGCTTCCATTGGAATCATAATTCATTGACACATGATTGTATTGAATATATAGGCAAGTAACCCGCTCTCCTGACCATCAAAAATGGCCGATGCAATTCTAAAGCTCAAAGGAATCAGCAAGACTTTTAGCGGCACTAAGGCCGTCAACAACCTTTCGCTGGAAGTCCGTCAAAACGAAGTATGTTCTCTGCTCGGCCCGAGTGGTTGCGGCAAAACGACGACGCTGCGTTTAGTGGGCGGACTGGAGAGACCCGACGCGGGAGAAATCGAGTACCAACAGAAGAATATCGTCTCCGCCCCCGGAAGAGTCTTTGTCCCGCCGCACAAGCGCAACATGGGTATGGTGTTCCAGTCCTATGCGATCTGGCCCAACATGACCGTTTGGGAAAACGTGGCCTACCCTCTGAAGCTCAGACGCGCTTCCTCGAGAGCTGTCAATGAAGACGTCGCCCGGGTTTTGGAATTGGTCGGCCTGACAGGTCTAGAGAACCGGCCAGCACCGCTCCTTAGCGGCGGTCAACAACAGCGTGTGGCACTGGCCCGTTCGCTGATTTACGAGCCGGGGCTGCTTTTGCTTGACGAGCCGTTCTCGAATCTTGACGCGAAGCTGCGCGAGCAGATGCGGGTTGAGCTTAAAATCCTGCAAAAGAAAGTCGGCATCACCGTGCTCTTTGTCACCCATGATCAGATCGAAGCCTTGAGTCTTTCGGATCGCATTGTCGTGATGAATCAGGGGCATGTGGAACAGGTAGGCACGCCTCAGGAACTCTATGATCAGCCCGAGACGCCATTCGTTCGAGACTTTCTCGGCAGAACGCTACTCGTCAGGGGAAAAATTGCCGACGTTAATTCACGCGGAGAGGCAGCCGTCTCTTTGGAGAGAGTGCCCGATGCCGTGCTTTGGGGCCAGCCCCATCCCTTTCCAGAACTCACGAAAGGGCAGCAAGTTCACGTCGCGATTAGACCCGAAGCCATCGTCATCGAGCCCGGCGACGTGCAACCGATGACGTGCAACGAAAAGAATCTCCTCAAGGGGAACATTGAAGCGCTGCTTTTTGTCGGAGATCGTTTCGAGTGCAGAATCCAGGTTGCCGACGAGAGACTTTTCTTTTATCTCCCGAGAACCGCCTCGTGGCATGAAGGGCAAAAGGTTAGCCTTACTTTTCCCCGAGAAGCGGTAAGCTTATGGCCCTCGTAAGCAACGAGCGGAATGCTCTGGCCCGGCCGCGGGCTTTTGCCTGGCGCTGGGAGACACAAACCATTCTATGCACGCTGGTTTTGGGGATACTCGCCTTCGTGGTGCTCTATCCTCTTGTCCTCCTGCTCATTTCCAGCTTCCAATTGGAAGTTCCCGGACGCGAACCTCGCTTCGGACTCGAGGGCTGGGGCATGGCTCTGTCGGAGCCCGCAATAGGTAGAGCGATATGGAACACGATTAGCCTCACAATCGCGCGGCAAGCGATCGGCTTTCCCATCGCCATCTTACTCGCATGGCTATTGGCGCGCACCAACTTGCCGGGCAAAAACTGGTTGGAATTCCTGTTCTGGGTCGGTTACTTCCTTCCCTCGCTGCCGGTTGTCCTCGGTTGGATTCTTCTTTTGGATCCGCAGTACGGATTGTTGAACAAAGCGGTGATATGGCTTTTTGCCTTGGACAGCTCACCATTCAATATCTACACGTGGTGGGGAATCGTTTGGGCGCACCTCATGGCAAACACCATAGAGGTCAAGGTAATGTTGTTGACCACCGCTTTCAGGAACATGGATGCCAGTCTGGAAGAGTCCTCCTGGATGGCGGGAGCCAGCCCTTTTCGAACCCTTGTCCGCATCGTTGTCCCGGTCATGACACCGGCCATTCTCGTCGTTCTCCTCATATCGGTTATCCGTTCCCTCGAGGCATTCGAGATAGAGCTTATTCTCGGTTCCCCGCAACGGATCGACGTCTACAGCACGCTCATCTATCGCCTCATCAACCAGGAAGAGCCGCAGTTTGCCGCCGCCACGGCGTTGAGCGTGTTGACTTTGGGACTGATGTTGCCGCTTATCGTTCTGCAGCGCTGGGTTGTAGGCAAACGACACTATACCACCATCACCGGCCGCTATCGGGGACAGCCTCTTTCGTTAGGTCGTTGGAGATGGCCGGCTTTCTTTTTGGTTGCGACTATCGCCGCTTTCCTCACTGTAGTTCCGGTAAGTTTTTTAGCTGTAGGAACATTCATGCGACTCTTCGGTTTCTTTGAACTCGCCCAGCCATGGACGCTCAATCAGTGGCGGACCATCCTTGGCGACCCGCTCTTTTTGAGCTCGCTATGGAACACCATCGGCTTGGGTCTGGGATCAGCTGTGTTTTCCGTCGTGTTTTTCTCGGTGGTCGCCTACATTACCGCGCGCACGAGTTTCTGGGGCCGCGGCGCGATCGATATTCTGTCGTGGGTGCCTTGGGCGTTGCCGGGCATTATTTTGGGCTTGGGGTACCTTTGGCTGTTCCTGGGAACTCCTTTTCTGCGCCCGCTGTACGGCACCATGTTAATTCTCATTCTAGTGAGCGTCTTCAGCCACATGACCTTGAGCGTTCAGATCATACGCAGCAGCATGCTGCAACTCGGCTTTGATCTTGAAGAGGCTTCATGGATTTCCGGCGGTACCTGGTGGTATACGATGCGCCGTGTGATATTACCGATTCTGGTTCCGTCTCTTGTCCTGGTCGCCGTCATGAACTTTATCGCGGCCGCACGGAGCATCAGCTCGCTTGCCTTGCTGGTCACGAGCCAAACACGCCCGCTGGCGCTCCTCCAGCTTGACTACATGGCCGGCGGACGTTATGAGGCAGCTTCGGTGGTCGGACTGATTGTCGTGATGTTGACCGTCGGAATAGCTTTTGTCGCCCGGGCTCTCGGACTAAGGCTTGGTTTGCAGAGTTGAAAGATTGGAATAATGGAATGATGGAATAATGGCAATCGGCCGGTGGCAGACAACATTCCAATGATCCAATATTCCATCACTCCAAGTTTACGACAATCATAAAAGGAGGTCACAATGGCAAATTTCTACGATGAATGGCTAACCCTGTGGGACAAGTCCGAGGAGGCGAAGAAGAAGGCGCGGAAATCGATTCACGAGGAAGAGTTTGAGTGGGTCAAAACGCCGCAGGACTACCGCACGGCTCTCCTGGTCGCGCCCGAGACCGGGTTTCACACGTGGGGCAGCGAGACGATGCTCAGCGAAATCCCCGCTGGCTGGCACACCGGCCGGCACACGCATGGCGAGGAAGGCATTTATATCGTGGAGGGAGAGGGGTTTTCCATCATCAAACTTGCTGGAGAAGAAGGTCCGGGTCAGCGGTTTGACTGGAGCAAGGGAAGCACAATTTGGATTCCATCGGGAGCAGAGCACCAGCACTTCAATACTGGTAAAGG
>JBOHVR010000793.1:0-3694 GCA_050735755.1 Binatia bacterium | reverse complement strand
GGCCTTGAACGTATCCGTCAATTTTTCCCTGGCCTCCGCAAGGAGCCGCTTCTCATCTTCCAGCCGTTGGGCGAGTTCTGTCTTCTCTGTTTCCGCCCTAACTCTGGCCTCACTTTCAGATGACAGTTGCCCTCTCAGCTCCTGAAAGTCGATCTCCGCTTTTTCGCGGACTTCTTCGTACTGCCTTCGAACCTCTGCTGCAATCGCTTCCGCAGAAGCGGCTTTGGATTCGGCAGCAGCGGTCTTCCGATCAGCATCACCTACCTTGGTAATAAACTCAGATTGGGCGCGTTTGGTAGCGACTAGCCATGACACAACGGCTCCGACAAGCAATCCAAACAAACCCCATGCAACGTATTCCATGACAATATCCCCGCCTTAGGCCGAACCCCCACCTTTTTTACCTACCAGATGTGGCATTCTAAACTTCGGGATCATGCTAAACTCCAACGAATAGAAAAGAGCGGCGTTTGCGAGACGCGCTGTTGCAACTTGCCCTCAATCTCCGTTATGAGCTGTTCGCGCCGCCGGTCGATGTCGTCCTGGGCGTCGAAGAGGGCGTTGCGCTCGAACTCCATATTTTTGCCTGTTGCCGCCCAGCCACAATTCTTGGCTTGCTGCTTGAGTATTATTTAACCGCAAAGAACACATGGAGCACACAAATAAATTCTTTGTGATCTCTGCGTTCTCGGTGGTTTCAAACATTTCTCAGGATCTGGCTAAGTGGACCCGACTCTTTCAAGCTTGGTCACCCATTCATTGAAATGGGCACACTCGCGCCGGATGGGGTCCAAGCCGATTCGAGTAATTGTGTTTGGACCATGCAAGACTTTTTGGTAGCCAGGAAACCGATGCAATACACGGCCTGAGGGCTTGGTTATCGGGTCATCGTTTATGTCTTCCGGTGTGGTAAAAGAATCGCGAATTCGTTGGAGGTACGTTTCCGCCGAAGGATCGTTCATGACCTGCGCAAGAACACGAGGGCCCGAAAACAAAAGCGCTTCAAATTCGTGAATCATGAGATAGGGCGAAAATTTGGCACCGGCAGCGAAGTGGCTTTCCAAGGCGGCCTCCAGTTCTTTGGCTCTATCATGGGAATTGTTGCCTCGGAGTTGTCGCTTACCCGGAAAATCATCGGGTAAACCGTTATAATCAATCATCGTGGTCACTAAAGCTGCATCGGTATCCCCCAACAAAAGTCGGATGTCATACTCCACTTTCCCGAAATTCGTGATCCCGCCTTTGAAATCGGGGCCAGATTTAATTCGCTTCGTTGTTACGATTTTCGGCTCCGGGTGGACGCCCATGTTCCACAAGTAAGGTTGTAATACAGTTTTGACAAACCGTTCTTCGGTTTGGCCCTCGACCAGGATCAGCACCCTCCGCATGGTTAAGGTCTACCGCCCAGAATGTTTTTCTCCCACAGTTCACCCAGGGAGTAATTCTCCAGCCAGGCAGACATATCGGCAGATTCCAAATGCTTGAAAACACTCGCCCGATTTTCGCGCTCGACTACCCAAACGAACTCTGGAGTAAATTGGTTGATCAACGTCACCGACTGCGTAGCGACCAGAATTTGAGTTCTTTGGGCCGTCGATTCCAACAGAGCGGCAAGCAAGCTAATCGCGGCCGGATGCAGGCCGAGTTCCGGTTCATCTAATAGGATGACCGCTGGTAGGGTCGGCTGAAGCAGCAGAGTCGCCAAGCACATAAAGCGTAATGTCCCGTCAGAAAGTGCGTGGGCGTTGAAATAGTCGTCGCTCCCTTTCTCCCTCCATTCCAGACGAATCTTATCGGGGTTTAACTCGGATGGTTTAAGCTGAAAGCCATCGAAGAAGGGGGCTATCTGCCTAATGGTATCCTCGATATTCTGGAAATGACCGGGATGTTTCTGCTGTAGCCGATAGAGAAATGCAGCCAGATTGCCGGCGTCGGTGTGCAATCGGCGGTTATCGTCGACATCACATGTTTGCTTCACCGTGGCGGAACCGCTCGTGTGATGGAAATGATAGACGCGATAACTGTCAAGGTCCTGCCGCACATAACCGGCAATGCGTTCGTCTGAATGCTGCACGCGGGCTTCAACGTGACCTGCGCCCAAATGGATCGGATACGGGCTCGGGAATCTCCTTCGGTCGTGGTACCAGACCATTTCGTAGGAAAAGATGAAGCGGTCCTCCCCTGTTGGGCGAAGCTCGAACCGATAGCCATTTGCATTGGTACCTTCCCCAAATTCCAACTCAATGGCTAGGGAGGGTGACTGTTTCCGTCCAAAATGCAGGACGCTGCCGGCTCCACCTGCCTCGCCGGTATAGTTTTGCAGATCACCGGCAACAACACGATTGAGAAAGTGGAAGACGCCAATAAGATTAGACTTGCCCGAACCATTTCCGCCTATGAACACGTTCAGGCGGCCCAACCGCAACGTCTGGTCGCGGATGGATTTGAAGTTTTTGACCTTGAGCTCTTCGAGGGTTCTCATTGCCTCTACTTTTGCATGGCCTCTTCAAAAAGGAAAGGTAACTAACTGTGTCCGTAAAAGCGTTGGCTCCACGACGATTTGACCGCAAAGGACGCATAGAACACAAAAATGGATCTCCCTTTGAGACCTTTGTGGTCTTTTTGGTTAACAACCCCGTCTCCTTGGATCATTCTAATGTCCACCGGATCGAGAATAACCTCTCCTGCAAGACCCTCTGCTGCAATTTCCCCTCAATCTCTGCAATAAGTTGCTCGCGGCGCCGGTCGATGTCGTCTTGGGCGTCGAAGAGGGTGCGGCGTTTGGCGTTGCGTTGTGACTCCAGGGCTTTGACCTGCTTTTGTCCGGCGAGCTTTTCTTCTAGCGTTAAAGCGGCGGTAGCGGCACGGCGGGCTTCTTTGATCTGGCGGTCAATCTCTTTGATTTCGCGCTCCAAGCCAACTTTGAGATCGTCCGCCCAACCGTCGAGTTTGTCAGTCTCCGCCTCAAAGAACTGCGCGTTGCGCTGGGAGATATTCCGCTGAATTTCAGTTTGGCGCTGGTGTGTGATCGTTTCCAGCTCTTTCGGAAAGGTCGCCAAAAGGGATTCTCCCGCCGCGGCCGGCAGAGACAATAGCCGGCGCGTGGTTTCTTCGTCCAAGGTTTGCCGTGAATCCGTAACAGCAGCAAAGATCAAACGGTCTTCAGCTTGATCGAGCGATTCGATCGTTAGTTGCGATAAAGACAAATAACCGCTTTGTCCCCGGAGAGGCTTTAAGATGCTGATTCGGCCGTCATAGGCGTCGTAGTTGAAGCGAAGCTCCACTGGCGAAAGCTCGCGACTCTTTGCCTGGGCAATCACCGCCTCGGCGAGCGGATGGTTCAGCCGGTACGTATGCGCATCTCCTGAGCGGCGCGGCAGCTCGTAGAGACCGAGCGGAATGTCACCGGAGAAAGGCGAAGCCTTTAGCCGAAACGAAGAATCGTTCAAAAATTCGGCGTGTTCCTTCAGTTCGTGGCGAGACAGACGCATGAGGAGTTGCTCGAAGCGGTCCAACACGGCTTTTGAGGATGCATCCTGCACACGGAGCTTTTCCCGGACTTCATCATCAAAATTCTCTAGGAGCTTTCGCCGCGTCTGCGTCATCGCTTCGTTGATCTCAAAGCTGAGTTCGAGCTGGAGCTGATCGAAGGCCGTCTTGATCTCGTCGATCTTGCGGCAGCGCTGATAGATAT
>JBOHVR010000792.1:0-5785 GCA_050735755.1 Binatia bacterium | reverse complement strand
TATTCCCCTCTTTGACACAGAAGGGCAAGGGGAGATTTTCCGCGATGACGCCTCGCTTCGCATCTTCTCAAGCCTCCAGCCGAATTCTCTAAAAATATCTCTAAGCTTTCACTCTACCTTCGGCATCACGATACAGTGCTGCGGGGCGATGTGGAGATACACGGCGCCTTGAGCCGCGATCTCGTCCGTGGGATTGAGCTTGGCGCGCAGTGTTTCGCCGCGCACGCGCATCAGGCACTCCAGGCAATCCCCCATGAAGGCAATCACTTCGACCACCGCCTCTAAATCGTTTTCTTGGTCAAACCGCTCTTTGCGCACCGAAATATTCTCCGGTCGGATCGCCAACAGCACATCTTCTCCCGCGTGAGATTTAATCGCATGACACCTCAGGGTTCCAATCGCAGTTTCTACTTTGCCGGCTTCACCATTCGAGCTCGCCTTCAGCACACGACCGCGCATAAAATTAATTTTGCCAATGAAACCGGCAACAAAAGTGTTTTTGGGAGAGCCGTAGATCTCGCGCGGCGCGCCTTCCTGGACAATCAAGCCGTCAAACAAGAGGGCAATCCGGTCCGACATCGACAGCGCCTCTACCTGGTCGTGAGTCACATAAATCGTCGTGATGTTAAGGCGCTTCACGAGCTGGCGCAGCTCCAGACGCATCTCTTCTCTCAGCTTTGCGTCCAGGTTGGACAAGGGCTCATCCAACAGCAGAAGTTTTGGTTCCTGAACCAACGCTCGCGCTAACGCGACCCTTTGCTGCTGGCCGCCGCTCAAAAACGGCGCCGGTCGTTGCGCGAACTCCTCCAGTCGAACCAAGCTTAAAGCGGCTTTGACGCGCTCCTCTACATCAGCCTTGCGAGTGGAATGGCGACCGTGAACTAGCGGGAACGCCACGTTATCAAAAACTGTCATATGGGGCCAAATCGCATAGCTTTGAAACACCATGCCGATACCGCGGCGGTGCGCGGGCACTAAAACGCCGTCCCGACCGCAATACACCGTCTGGCCGCCCATGATGATTTCACCGGCATCAGGCCTCTCCAGACCAGCTATGCAATTCAAGCTCGTGGTTTTACCGCACCCGCTCGGCCCCAGGAGCGTATAGAACTCCCCCTCCGCGACTTCGAAGCTGATGCCGCGCACAGCCTGCACCCCTCCGCCGCCCGTCGTAAAGCTCTTCCTGAGATCCAAGACGCTTAGCATTTTAAACCTTACGCCGCCTCTAATCCGGCGCGTCTCTCGCCGCGCCGCACGATCCCGTACAACACGGCCATGAGCAGAAACGTCAACAGGATCGTGATGACACTCAACGTTGTCGCCATCGAGGCGTTGGCGTCTTGCCATTGCGACCAGATCAGGATCGGCAGGACGGTATTCTTCTGCGTGTGCAGTAAGAGCGGGATCGTAAGGGCGCTATTCACGTTGATCGCCGTGTAAAGCCAACCGTTCTGCAGCGCGGGGGCGACGAGCCGCGCGGTGACATACCAGAAAGTCTTGAGCAGGTTGGCGCCGGAAACCGCCGCGGCCTGCTCCAGCTCGCGATGGATTTGATACATGGAAGCCACCATCACGCGGGTGGCATAGCTGATGCGCTTGACCACCATTCCAACCACCAGGATCCAAATCGTTCCGTAAATCGGAAAAATATCAACTAAGAAGATGAAGAGGATCATCAACCCCACGCCCATAACGATGGTCGGAATGGCGTGGGGAGTAAAAGACAAAAAATCTATCAAAGCACGCCCGCGAACATTGGAGCGAACCACCACCCACGACACGGCAAAAGCCAAAATCATCGTTAGCGTCGAAGAGACAACAATGAGAAAAAGAGTGTTTCGCAGGGCAAAAACAAAATTGGGAAGAGTCCATACTGCAACGTAAGAAGAAAACGTTAAGGTTTTGAGCGCTGCCATGGAAGGCGGCCGCATATAGGGCTGCACACTCGCCCAAAGCAAAATAAGCAGGGGAAAAAGAATGGCCACGGCAAAATAACATCCGACAAATCCAAGCCCGACGTAGCGCCAATTTCCGAGCGGCATAAGTCGCGGCCGGAAGCCCTTGCCCGTAATGCTCGTAAAGCTCTCCCGCCGCCGCAGCAGCCGGGCATAGATAAATACCAGGACACCGCTAATCAATAAAAAGAACATTCCCCATGTCGCCGCGATGTCGAGCCGCGGCAGCCCGCCGATCGGTTTGGCGGCAAAAAAAAGCCGCGTCGCAAATACCTGAATTCCGACGGGAACACCGATAATCGCGGGGATCTCAAAAGATTCGATGGAAGTGATGAAGTAGTAGATGTAGGCGCCCAACACGCCCGGCAGCACAAGCGGCAGCGTGACGTGGCGCAGTGTGGTGCCAACTCCGGCCCCGGCCATGTTTGCGGCCGCCTCGAGGTCAGGATTCATTCTGCGCAGCACCGCCGCGATCATCAGGAAACTTCCCGGCACCAACCGGAGCCCTTCGACGATGCCCATCCCCAAGATGCTGCTGATATTGAACTGCAGGTAACCCAGAAGCGGTAAAGAAGCAAAAAAAATGTTCACGGCGCCGATATGCGTGTCCAACAGAAGGACGAAGGCGATGGCGTAGATCAAGCCGGGAATCGCCGACGGCACAAGCAATAAAAAAAAGATGGGCACCTTGTACGGCAGATCGGTGCGTTCGAGCAACCAGGCGAAGACCGCGCCCAACGCAACACCGAGCACGCTCGCAATCAGGCCGTAAGCAAACGTGTTTCGAAGCGCTTGAAAAAGCAGCGGATCTCTAAGCAGATCAAGATAATTCGCGAGCGTGATCTCTATGTTCGCGTCAAACAACCAGCTCGGATTGACACTCGCCCAGAGCATGATTGCAAGCGGCCCGCAGATCAGGAAAACAAGCAATGCCATCACGCCCGCAGCCAGAATCTGCTGGCCGTCCGGGCGCCACGCCCAGCGCTCGAGGATGGCCGTTCTCACAGGCCCGGATACAACACGGTCGCCTTTCATCGGCTAAGGTTTCGGGCGGGAGTTCTAAGGGTAAAATACCGCGCCCCTCTTTCTCCTCTCCCCATTGCGTTGGGAGAGAGGGAAGGGTAAGGACGATCTTCAATCAAAACCGATATCTTTCCGGAACGTTGCGACCCAGTTTTCTTTCTCCGCCCTCTGAATACAATCGATCGAGGCCGCAACAACGGTTTTCCCTTTCGCCAAGTCATAATAATAGTTGTACGCGGGCGAGTTGTAATACTGAGTAGGGATAAGAATGTGCCCGTAGAAGCCGATATCCCAAAGCGCCCGCAAGCTTTCCGGACCCATCATCCAATACGCGAGCAGACGGGCCGCATTTGGATGCGGTGCTTGCGCCAGCACCGCGTACAGATTTTCCGCCATGCCCAACAATCTTGGGAAAACCGAATTGACAGGCGCGCCTTTGCTGCGTAGCGCCAAGGCGTGCGATACAAAGCCCCCGGCCAGGACGTCAACCTTTCCTGAAGCCACCCAGGTGGCCATCAGTCTTCCCTGGTTATGGTACTGAGGCTTTTGTTTCGCGACCTGGCGGAGAAAGCCTCTGACCTTCTCGAGCCCCCATCCCATTCGCTCCCCTTCCGGACACGCCAGCGGTAGGATATGCAGCATGTCCATATCGAAGCCAAGACGGCCCTTCCATTTCGGATCCAACAAATCCGGCCAATCCAGGGGAGGATCCTTGACGCGGTCCGCATTGTACATAAATACGCGGCCGCCAAAGCGGGGATTCCATCCCACAGTTACACCGCCGATAGTCGTCTGTAGCCCGGGGATGTCGCGCAGAATCCGCATATTTTCCGGCGCCAGGCGAGCGATAATCCCACGCTGGTAGAGGAGGTGCACTCCCACCAAGCTCGGGTTAATCACATCCACCGTGTGCAACCCGGCGCGCGCTTCCATGATACTACGCGTGACTTGTTCCTCGTGATCGACTTCAAGAAAATTTACTTTTATCCGCCACTCCTTCGGCCAGGCGGCTCGCAGCGAGTTGCCTTGTGTCGAGCTGCTGCCCCAGAATGTAACCTCTCCTTCCTTTTGCGCGCCGTCGAACATTTTTTTAAAGGCTTCGGGAGTTCCGACCCACCAATCGGGCACCGTGCTCGCCGTGGCGCTCATGCCAACGGATGCGAGCAGCAAAACCGCAAGCAGGATCATGGGAGAAGCGATGCTGCCCCTCATACGCATTCCGAACATACGTGATCTTTATTTCCCTTTGAACTCCGCTTTCCGCTTCTGCAAAAAGGCGGACGTCCCTTCCTTCATATCTTCGGTCGCGAAGGACAACGCAAAGAGGTTGGCTTCGTGCGCGAGCGCTTCGCCGAGCGGGACTTCCAATCCCATATTGATCGCCTCGATCGTATACTTGAGCCCGATCGGCGAGTACGCGGCGAGCCTTTGCGCCAAACTATTGGCCTCTTCCATCAAACGCGATAGCGCCACGACCTTGTTGACAATTCCCCATTGCATCGCGGTGGGAGCGTCGATCGGCTCGCCGCCGAGGCAAAGTTCCAGCGCCCTTGTCTTGCCCACGATCCGCAGCAGGCGCTGGCTGCCGCCAAACCCGGTGATGATTCCCAGTTTGATCTCCGGCTGTCCGAGTCGGGCGTTCTCCGAAGCTATGCGCAAATGACAAGCCAACGCGAGTTCGCAGCCGCCGCCGAGCGCATAGCCATTCAGCGCTGCAATAAACGGCTTCCCGCCGCTCTCGATACGGCTGAAGATGCCCTGGCCCAACAGCGCAAACGACCGCGCCTCGGAAGCGCTCAGGCGCGCCAGCTCCGCGACATCGGCGCCGGCGACAAAGGCCTTCTCCCCCGCCCCGGTGATAATCCCGACGCGAATGTCGCCGCGCTGAAGAATTTCGTCTATCCCCTGCTTCAGTTCATGCAGGGTTTCAACCGAGAGGACGTTGAGCTTTTCCGGTCTGTTGACGGTTAGAGCTGCGACACCCGACTCGATCGCCAGGCGAATGTTTTTGAATTCCTGTGCCATCTTCTGGTCTATATTTACTATGGTTTGATCGTGTTTTCGCTTTTCAGCATTTGCCGGTTATAGTATTTCCCCGTTCACCCTGAGGCTCTCGAAGGGTGAACTCGGCGCGCCAACCGAGACACCTCGTCCCAATCTCCCCGCATCAGTGCCTCCTCTTTCCTCCGACTCCAACCCTTGATCTGCCGCTCACACGCCAGAGCTTCCGCCCGAGTCGGAAATTCCTCTGAAAACACTACCCTTACCGGGAGTCTCGTTGAGGTATAACCCTCAATCTCGCCCGCCTCATGTTTTGCTATCCGTTCTTCAAGATTATCGGTATGCCCAGTGTAATAGGAGTTATCGACACAGCGCAGAATGTAAACCCAAAAACTCATGGCTCCTGCTTTGTGCTTTCTCGTTTCCCTGAACTCCTCGGCAGCGTGCACTTACGTCTCCGGAGCCCTTCGACGGTGCTCAGGGCGAACGGTTGTCGAAGGGCTCAGGGCGAATGCAATTCAGTTTTTTGGATCTCCTTTGTACTCGTTGCAAAGTCACACGTGTTTACTTTTGCCTTTTTACTTTTTACTTTCTTCCGGCAAGCTCGAGCACGGCCTGCTCGATCGAAACATACGCGCTGCAGCGACAGAGCGAGCCGTTAAGCCAGTTTCTGATTTGTTGCCGCGAAGGATGAGGATTTTCGTTTAGCAGGGCTTTGACCATCATGACCATTCCGGGCGTGCAATAGCCGCATTGAATGGCCCCATACTTCACGAAGGCCTCCTGAACGGGATCCAAGACGTCGT
>JBOHVR010000791.1:0-6233 GCA_050735755.1 Binatia bacterium | reverse complement strand
TTAAGATCGTGTTCGCTAAGTATGATCCCATGGCGCCCATGTCTACGATTGTGAGTCTGCAATTGCAAGCGTGAGAAATGACGGTGCGTGCGGACGCCGTTTGCCGGTTGAAGCGCCGCCATGCTATGGAGTCTGAGCGGGCGGCTCAGCATGAACGGAAATTCTCAATGCTTTTTGCTCCATTCCCGTTCGCCCTGAGCATTGTCGAAGGGGCTCCGAAATCCGGAAGGATGAAAACTTTTCGAATCACCGTCAAAAAAAAGGGCCGTGCTTTAAGGAGAGTCTAGCGTGAAGTATGAAATGATTGTCTACGAGGTAAAGAATCACATCGGTTACATTACGTTGAACCGGCCCGACGTGATGAACGCCATCAACATGCAAATGTCCCGGGAGATCATCGACGCGTGCGCAGAGGCCAACCGCGATCCCGAGGTCAGAGTTTGTATCTTAATGGGAGCCGGGGAACGCGCCTTTTGCACCGGCCTCGACTTGAAAGAGCGCGCGCGCGAAACCGAGGATACGACCTTCTTTGCCAGGCGCCGCGCCCGCCATCAATCCGGTATCCGCTCACAGAGTCAAGCGGTTGCTGCAATCGAGAAGCCGACGATTGCCGCCGTACGTGGCTATGCTGTGGGCGGAGGACTGGAACTGGCGCTGGCGTGCGACATGCGCGTGGCGGCGGAGGATGCGAAGCTGGGAATGATGGAGGTGCGTCGCGGACGCATTGGCGGCGCCGGCGGCACGCAAAGGCTGCCGCGTCTCATTGGGATATCGAAAGCGCTTGAGCTGTGTCTTACCGGAGAGCCGGTGGATGGGACTGAGGCTTTTCGCATTGGCCTCGTGAACCGAGTTGTTCCCGCGGCACAAGTATTGCCGGGCGCAGAAGAAATTGCGGCGAAGATCTGTCTGGGAGCGCCGCTTTCGATCATCGCCATCAAGGAAGCCATTACAAAAGGCGTGGAGCTTCCTATCGAGCAGGGACTTAAACTTGAAGGTGATGTGGCTCTGGCTCTCTCAACTACGGAAGACCAGAAAGAAGGCTCCCGCGCGTTTGCGGAGAAGCGGCCCGCGGTCTGGAAGGGACGCTAGTGTGGTGTCTCCGAAATCCTTGAATAAGTAATGTCAGGGCCTTCACTTTGTCAGACTGTGTGAAAACTTGCCGATCGCCCTTCGACGGTACTCAGGGTATTGTGAGGAACACCCGATCGCTGCTATTTGCAGAATGACTTCATGACAGGAGAGACACATGAGCAATAATCTTCGTGGTAAGTATGCCATTGTTGGAGTGGGTCAAAGCCCGCTCGGTAAAGTGCCGGATCTGGGGCCCATCGGCCTTTTTGCCGTGGCGGCGAAGAACGCGCTCGAAGACGCGGGCTTAAGTAAGGATGAAGTAGACGGCCTCATTACTCGCGGGCCGGACGACGTTTACTGCCATCACCAGCGCGTTGGGCAGGCCCTTGGCATGAACGTAACCTTCAGCACCTCCACCGACAGCGGCGGCGCCAGTCAAGTTCTGAGCGTCGCGATGGCCTGCATGGCCATTGACGCAGGTCTGTGCCACACCGTTATCACCGGCTACGGGAGGGATACCTTTTCGCGCACGCATCGCAGCGTCACGGCGAAACGGCAGGTATCGACCAGAGATGAATCTCTCTCCACGAGAGAGTTCGGACCGGAGTTCGGTCAATTTGGCGCTCCCATCAATTATGCCATTTCCGCCCGGCGGCATATGCAACTCTACGGCACAAAGAAAGAGCAACTCGGCGCTATCGCCGTTGCGTTCCGCAATCATGCGAGCAAAAATTCCAACGCGTTCTTTCGCCAGAAGCTCACGATGGAGGAATACCTGGGCGCGCGGCTCATCGTTGATCCTTTCTGCCTGTATGATTGCAGCATTTTCGTCGATGGCGCGGGCGCGGTGGTTGTGACTTCGGCGGAGCGCGCCCGGCATTTGAAGAAGTCACCGGCGTATATTTTGGGCTTTGGGTTCGGCAATCGCCTGAGCGGATGGTTTAACGACGACAACATGATCACGACGGGCGCCAAAGAGGCGGGCGAAGGCGCGTATCGAATGGCCGGAGTTAGCCCCGCAGACGTGGACACCGCGCAGATCTATGACTGCTTCACGCAAATGGTTCTGCTTCAGCTCGAAGACTATGGATTTTGCAAGAAAGGCGAAGGCGGTCCCTTCGCGGGTTCCGGGGCACTGGAATTCGGCGGGTCTTTACCCACCAACACCTCCGGCGGTCAGTTATCTGAGGGTCATGTGGAAGGTATGCTTCAGGTCGTCGAGGGTGTCAGGCAAGTGCGTCGCGAATATGGCCCTGACCGCCAAGTAAAAGATGCGGAGATTGCCTTGGTGACGGGTCACGGGGGCAACACAGTGTGCCAGTCGGCGCTGATCCTGGGGAGGGAAGCATCATGAGTGAGTACAACAAGCCATTGCCAGTTTTTTCCGTGGAGTCCAAACCTTTTTGGGAAGGCTGCAAGAATCATCAGTTGCTTTTGCCGCACTGTCAGAGATGCGGCAACTACTGGTTTCCGGCCGGCGCAACGTGTCCAAAGTGTTTGAGCACTCAGTGGGAGTGGAGCAAATCAAGCGGTAAAGGAAAGATCTATTCCTTTGGAGTCTATCACCGTCTTTATCACAAAGGTTTTGAGGCTGATCTCCCCTATGCTCTGGTCGTAGTCCAATTGGACGAAGGACCGCGAGTTATGAGCAACGTTGTGGGTTGCGCCCCGGATAAACTCACCTGCGACATGCCGGTTGAGGTAGTCTTTGACGACGTGACGGAGGAGACGACGCTTTATAAATTCAGGCCCGTAGCATAACCTGCGCCGCACGTCACCGAAAGGCTTGACGCGTCTAAGACGCGAGTGATAGTTTCACTTTAAAGCTGAAATTCCTTAAAGCAGGCATTGGGAGGAACTTATGGCTGAGCGAGTTTGGGAAAAATTTCTAACGGAGCAAGACAAGGCCCATCTGGCGATGCGGCCGGCAAAGCACCGTGGGTTCGGCAACAAACCCGCTTTGCTTTTTATTGATCTCTATCGGTGGGTGTTTGGAGATAAGCCGGAGCCGATATTGGAAGCGATTAAGACCTGGCCGGGAAGTTGCGGTCTGGCGGGCTGGAACGCGTTGCCCCATATTCAAAGAGTGCTTGTCAAGGCGCGCGAGGTCGGTATTCCGATCGTGCATATGACCGGACTGGACGGCGCCGGAGTCGATGGATGGTCCGAGGCGCGCGGGCGGAAGAACCGAGATGCAACTCCCGAGGAGAGCGAAAGGCTGCGGCGGCGCTACGATATCGTGGATGAAGTAAAGCCGCTGCCCGGAGAAGCAGTGCTGCGCAAGGCGTCCCCCAGCGCATTTTGGGGTACGCCATTGATGGGCCATTTAAATTACCTCGACGTCGATACCCTTATCACCTGCGGCGAGAGCACGAGCGGTTGCGTACGCGCAAGCGTGGTGGATGGCACAACGTATCGTTTCAAAATGATCGTCGTTGAGGAAGGCGTGTTTGACCGCCACGAGACGGCCCACGCCATGAACCTGTTTGACATGAACCAGAAATACGCTGACGTATTGCCGCTAAGCGAGGTTCTGGCCTATCTCGATGCGTGGAAGACCGCACATCCAAAGAGCCAGCCGCAATACCGAGATAGTCAATCGGCCGTTGCCGGCTTATGATTCTTTAGGACTCAACAAAGGAGGCACTCTTATGGCAGCCGGAAATGGTAAAGAAATTATAATTTCGGCGGACTCTCATGTGATGGAACCGCATGATCTATGGGAAAAGCGCGTACCGGAATCGCTTCGAGCTGATGCCCCGCGTTTCAAGCCTCTGCCGGTCGGTGAAGGTTTTCAGAAGCATCCCGGCGGCCAGGATCCGCATGCGCGCATTAAAGAAATGGAAACCGACGGTCTCAGCGCCGAGGTTCTGTATCCGACTCTGGCGCTCACCCTCTTTGCTCTCGATGACGCGCGGATGCAGGAGGCCTGTTTTCGCGCCTATAATGACTGGCTGATCGATTACTGTAAGGCGGCTCCCGAGCGCCTGGTGGGCATTGGCGCGATACCCGTCTATGACATGGATTATGGGCTCAAGGAACTCGAGCGTTGCAAGAAGGCCGGCTTGAAAGGCGCCATCATGTGGGAAGCGCCGCACCCGGATCTTCCGTTCTATTCCGATCACTACGATAAGTTCTGGGCGGCCGCACAGGAAATGGAAATGCCGGTTAGCCTCCATATCCTGACCGGGCACAGCTATCACAAAGGGGAAAGAAAGGGCGTCGAGCGTTATCGTGGCAGCGTCAACTTGAAGCTCCTCGATAATGAAAACGCGCTATTTGATCTTATCTTTTACGGGATTCTTGAGCGCTATCCGAAACTAAAGATTGTTGTCGTCGAGGCCGAAATTGGCTGGCTTCCTTTCCTGCTGCAGCAGTGGGATTATTACTATCGCCGTTTCAAGGATAGGAATCCGCTGCCTATCAATAAAGATCCCAGCGAGTACTTCAACCGGCAAATTTATGCGACATTTTTCCGTGACACCGTGGGAGGACACTGCCTGGAGTGGTGGGGAGTGGACAATTGCATGTGGTCGAATGACTTTCCCCACGAGAATTCGACTTGGCCGGATTCGCTCAAATACATCGAGCGCGATCTCGGTCACTTGCCGGAAGAAAGACGCGCCAAACTCCTGCGTACGAATGTGGCCAACCTTTACGGAATGAAGATTCCGCGGCTGAGTGAGGGGGCAAGGGCCGCGTGAGCCGCATCCGCCGAGTCTTGCACGCGACGGATTTTTCCAAGGCTTCGGGCCGCGCGTTTGCTCAAGCCGTCGAGATGGCTCAGCAATACAAAGCTGAGCTCGTGCTTCTACACGTGCTAACTCCGTTAACCACGTACATGGTCGGCGAAAATTACATGGATCCGACGCTGTATGCCAGGCTGGAGGAGAGCGCGCGCCGCGAAGCCGAGTCGGAGCTGTCGGCACTGGGAAAAAAAGCACAAAGGGCCAAACTCAAAGTGAAAAGTTTGCTCGCGCGAGGCATGGCGCATGAGGAAATTGTTCGCGCTGCCAAGGGTCGCAAGGCGGGTCTGATCGTTATTGGCACACATGGTCGCACAGGTCTCTCCAAGTTGTTAATGGGCAGCGTGGCGGCGAGAGTGATCTCCGCGGCGACCTGCCCGGTTTTAACCGTACGTGGAACTTAGCAGGATCGGCGCTCAGCGCGCGCTCCGACCTATCTATTTCTTGCGTAGATTGATTTCCCACTCCAGGTAGCGCTTTATCGCTTCCCGGTCGCCCTTGATCGAAGGAGAGACGACGACGTCGTTCGGCGACGTCGAGCACAGTAATTTGAGGGCGAGTTAAGAGACGTTGCAGCTCAAGCTCTTCCGAATCCATCAACGCTTTAAGATCGAAGCAGGATATCGTGTTTGTCATAGAGTGTGCCTACTTGACGGGTCAGCATCCTTCTACTAGTGTCGTGGAAAATTGCCATGGCCTAAGGCAAGCGAGACAAAGCATGGAACAGGATGTTAGATGGTATCAAGGATTGTTTGTGCCGCAGGTAACCCCCTTCGAGGAGTCGGGCGCACTTGATTTGGAGAGTCTGGAACGTCTGGCAACTCACTTGGCGAGCCAAAAAGGGGTCGCTGGCCTGGTTTCGTGCGCGCGCATTGGTGAAGGGCCGGTATTGACCGAAGGGGAGAAACTGGATGTCTACCGCGTCGCGGGAGAAGCGGCGGAGCGCTCCGGCCGAATTCACATCGCCACCATCTCACCGCAGTCCACCGAAGAAGCCATACAACTGCTGCGCAAGCTGGAGGAGATGCCGGTTGATGCCGTGATGATTTTTCCACCGCTGTTGTTTGCCTGGGGGAAAGTGGGAGGCGATCTAAAAGTGCGGTTTTTTGAGGATCTGGCGCGCGAATCGAAGATGCCGCTGGTTCTATTTCAGGTGCCGGTGGCAAGTTATTGGTATGATCCTGAAACGATCTGTCGCATTGCACAGCTCGATCGCACCGTCGCCCTCAAGGAAGCATCGTTCAATATAAGTTTATTTACGGAAACCACGCGCCAGCTACAGAGGCTGGGCTCCAAGATGCAAGTCCTGACTGGAAACGATCGCTTTGTCGCCCAGAGTTATATGCTCGGCGCCAAGGGAGCGTTAATCGGAGTCGCCAATTTAGCCACTGAACGGTGGGGCACGATGGATCAAGC
>JBOHVR010000790.1:0-15713 GCA_050735755.1 Binatia bacterium | reverse complement strand
CATCAGCAGTCTCAAGGCTCAGCTCAGTCAACAAAAGGCGGAGTTGACCCTGGCGGAGCAGAACTTAAAACGCAACCAAGACCTGATTGCCGTCAACGCCATCAGCCAGCAGGCCTTGCAAGAAAGCGAATCGCAAGCTTCCGTAGCCAAAGCGCAGGTAGATTCTATCGCGGCGCAAATTCAGGAGACGGAATCCAATCTAAAAGGTATCCGCACGAATTTAGGGTTTACCAAGATCTACGCGCCCATGTCGGGGACTGTTACGACCCTGCCAGCCCGCGAAGGCCAAACTCTGAACGCCAATCAGACCGCGCCGACTATCCTTCAGGTTGCCAATCTCGATCTGATGACGGTGCGCGCTCAAGTGGCTGAGGCGGACGTGATGCGGCTAAGGGAAGGTATGCCCGCCTATTTCATGACCCTTGGAAACACCGAGCGCCGCTGGCAGGGCAAGGTGCGCCAAATTCAGCCCGCGCCCCAAATCGTCAATGACGTAGTGCTTTACGATGTCTTGATCGATGTCAGAAACGAGGGCCGCCAGCTCATGACCGGAATGACGACACAAGTGTTTTTTATCTTCGGTAAGGCGGATAACGCCACCATTGTTCCGGCGGAGGCGCTGACGCGTCGAATGCCGGACCAGGATAACGAGAAGGGGAGAGCGTACCGCGTATCTGTAGCGAGCGAATCAGGGCGGGAACAGCGCATCATCCATATCGGGCTGCAAACGCGCACGCAGGCGGAGGTGACAGATGGGCTTCAGGCCGGCGAACGTATCCTGGTTAGTCGTCCGCAGGGATCTGCCACCCCGCAAACGAACATCAATCGGGCCAACGCTCCTCGTTTCAACCGAGGGCCGCGGCTATGACTAATCTTATTCTTGAGCTGAAAGACATCCATCGACATTACCGGAACGGCGACACGACAGTGCGCGCGCTCGATGGTATTTCGCTCAGTATATATCGCGGTGAGTTCGTCGCTATCATGGGGCAATCCGGCTCCGGCAAGTCAACGCTTATGAATATCATTGGCTGCCTCGATCGTCCGACTTCAGGGAGTTACCGCGTATTCGGCAAGGAGGCGGCGCATCTTTCACCGGACGAGCTGGCTGCGCTACGGCGTGAAACGTTTGGCTTCGTTTTTCAGCGCTATAATCTCTTGGCCACCGCCACGGCGAGCGAGAATGTGGAAATCCCTTCCGTCTACGCGGGACTGGCCAAGCACAGGCGCGCGCAACGCGCCAACGGCTTGTTGGAGCGGCTTGGCCTCAGCGACCGCAGCGAACACCGTCCCGCTGAACTTTCCGGCGGCCAGCAACAGCGCGTAGCGATTGCGCGCGCGCTGGTGAACGACCCGCCGGTGATCCTTGCCGACGAGCCGACCGGCGCTCTCGACAGCAAGAGCGGCGAGGAAGTATTGACGCTCCTCAAGGAGCTGCATGCCGAGGGCCGCACGATTATCCTGATCACGCACGCCGAAAACGTCGCGCATCACGCCAGCCGCATCGTACAAATCCAGGACGGAGGAATCATCGAAGACAGCGGATCCTCCGGAGAAGCAACCGGTCAATCCTTCCCGCCGGAGAATAAAGAGCACGCGAATGGCGCGCACTTGACCGCGAGCCTGCAAGAAGCGTTGGTGACCGCCTGGCGCTCGCTGGGCGTTAATCTTTTCCGTACCGCGCTTACCCTGCTGGGCATCATTATCGGCGTCGCAGCGGTCGTCGCCATGTTGGCGGTCGGCGAAGGCAGCCGCCAAAAGGTGCTGGATCGGATCAGCGCCTTTGGCACCAATCTTATGTTGGTGCGTCCCGGAGCGGCCGGCATTCGCAACGCCGGCGATATCATTACACTCGTGCCCGACGATGCCGCCGCGATCAAAGCATTGCCCAACATCGAGACCGCGTTGCCCGAGCGCAGCGGCCGCATGACCGTGCGTTACGGCAATGTCGATTACCAGACGCAGGTTCAGGGAACGGGCGAGGATTTTCCGTCCGCGCGAGATTGGAAGGTTGCGGAGGGACAGTTTTTCAATGCCGATGACACAAAGGCCTATGCTCCTGTTGTTGTGCTCGGCCGCACCGTGGCCGAAACGCTGTTCCCCGACGGCAGCCCGGTGGGAAAATACGTCCTGCTCAAGAACGTCCCGTTTCTCGTGATCGGCGTCATGACTGAAAAAGGCGCATCACCCAACGGCAGCGATCAAGACGACGTGATTTTTGTGCCGATCAACACCGGTCTGATCCGACTTTTCGGTAAAAACTATCTGAGCAGCATTACGGTTAAAGTTAGCGACGCTTCAGACATCGACGCGACGCAGCAAAGAGTCGAAACGTTGCTTAAAGAACGCCACCGGACGGAGGATTTCAGCGTTCGCAACATGGCCTCCATCCTTCAGGCCGCTATGGAAACGCAGGACACATTCACCTTGCTTTTGGGCACGGTGGCGGCAATTTCACTGCTCGTGGGCGGCATCGGCGTGATGAACATTATGCTGGTGAGCGTTGTGGAGCGCACTCGCGAGATCGGCATCCGCATGGCCAGCGGCGCGCGCATGCGCGACATCTTGCTGCAGTTCAATATCGAATCCGCGGTGGTCTGCGCCGCGGGGGGAATGCTGGGTATCCTTGTCGGCGTCACCGCCGGCATGATTTTACGCTACAGCGGGATGGCCGTAATCTTCTCCGTTACGCCGGCGCTGCTCGCTTTTGCATGCGCTTCCGCTACGGGACTGCTGTTTGGTTATTTGCCGGCGCGTAAAGCCGCGCGATTGGATCCAGTGGTTGCTCTCGCTTCGGAGTGAGGTGGCGATGCGTAGATATCTCTGCAATGGCGCGATTTTCGTTTTCTTAGCTTTCTCAGCGTGCAGCCTGGCGCCGAAATATGACCGGCCGCAAATGGCCATGCCCGCCGGGTGGAGCAACGTGGCCAACATCGGCTTACGGGAGCAGCCGGACAGCCAACCGTTTTGGCAAGCGCTGGAGAGTGAGGAGCTGAACCGTCTCATCGACGTTGCGCTGGCGCAGAATCTCGACCTCGAAGCCGCCTTGCATCGGGTCGATCAAGCGCGCGCGCAGGCGAAGGTGGCGGGCGCCGCGCTGTACCCCACGATCGACGCGAGCGGCGGCGCGTCCCGAACCTATCAAGATACAAAAAATACCAGATCTGCGCAGGGATTTGGGAGCATCAGTTACGAAGTCGACTTGTGGGGTAAGAACCGCAACCAAAAAGCCGCGGCGAACTACCGCGCCGACGCGAGCGAATATGACCGCGAGGCGCTCCGGCTCGTGGTTACTTCCGACGCCACGATCTTCTACGCGCAGCTTCTTAGTTTTAATGAGCGCATTCGGATCGCGGAAAATAACCTGAAGAACGCCGAAGAGGTTCTGCGCATCATCGAAGCGCGCTACCGCGCGGGCAGCGTTTCGGGGCTCGAGGTCTCGCAACAGAGGGTGGCTGTCAATGGTTTCCGTATTACCTTGGCGACTCTTGCCGAGCAGCGCACCACAACGGCCAACGCCCTGGCTATTTTACTCGGGCTGGCGCCGCAGAATTTCACTGCCCCGCAAGCGAATCTTGCTTCATTGAAGATGCCGGAAGTGAATTTGATACCGCCCGCCGCGCTTTTGACTGCGAGACCGGATATCGAGAGCGACGAGGCCGCGTTGCGGGCGGCCAATGCCGATATCGGCGCAGCGCGGGCGGCTTTCTTTCCCTCGCTGACGTTGGGCACCACCGCCAGCATCGCGGCCGGATTCGGAAATCCCGCGGCGAGCGCGGTCTCTCTTGCGGCCGACGTGCTGGCGCCGATCTTTACCGGTGGGGCGCTCACGGGAAATCTTGAAAGCGTCACCGCGCGACAGAAGGAATTGGCGGCCGAGTATCGGAAAACCGTGCTCACCGCATTTCAGGAAGTGGAGGACGCGCTGGCCGCGCTCAAAAGCAATAATGAACAGGCAGGCCTTTCACGTCAATCGGTAGCGGAATCGCAGAATGCGTACGACATCGCCAAGGCGCGCTTCGATGCCGGTGCCATTGACTATCTGACCTTGCTCGAAACCCAGCGCAGCCTCTATCAGGCTGAGGACAATCAGATCGTTGTGAACCAAGGACAACTCCAGGCCTTTGTCCAGCTAAGAAAGGCGCTGGGGGCATAAGCCTTCTAATGGATTGCTTTACCGAGTTTCAACCTTATGCGGTCGCGGTCCGACCTTCCCTCCTGAGCTGGTCTCCTCGCCGGCGGAGGCGAGCGCGTTTCTAATCTCCAAAGCGTATTTGCCGAATCGAATGGAGCTCATTAGCTCGATGGTGCGCGGACGCTCCAAGTCTATCCCGAGCCGTCTAACAACACGGCCGGGACGGGCGGACATGACGATGATTTGATCGGAGAGAAAAACTGCCTCTTGGATGTTGTGGGTCACAAAGATCACGGTCTTGCGCTTCTGTTCCCAAATCTTAAGCAGTTCGACGTCCAATTCATCACGAGTCATCGCATCCAACGCGCCAAACGGCTCGTCCATCAGCAGGATTGGCGGATCCATGATCAGGGCGCGGCAGAGTGACACCCGCTGCTGCATGCCGCCGGACAGCTCGTAAGGACGCATTTCCTCAAAGCCTTGCAGGCCAACGAGATGAATCAGGGAAAGGGCCGTCGCGTGAAATTTCGCGGGGTCGAGGCGAGCGAATTCAACGGGCAGCATGATGTTGCCCATAACGGTCTTCCATTTGAGCAGCACCGGCGACTGGAAAACCATGCCGACGTTGTCCACGGGGCCGCTGACCGGTTCGCCGCCGATCGTGACGGCGCCGGAGGTGAAGGGGAGGAGGCCGGAAGTAATTTTGAGAAGGGTGCTTTTACCGCAGCCGCTGGGCCCGACGATGGAAACGAAGCTGCCCTCGTCGACGTCGAAAGAAACCCGTTCCAGGGCATAAACGGTCTTGTCGCCGCTTTTGTAGGTTTTCGACACTTCGCGAATGCTGATGCGCGGCGACACGGTGAGCTACTTTTTGATGAACTGGTTCGTGTAGATCTCTTTCGCCGTTACCTTTTTGGCCACGTCGAAGAATTCATTGGTGAGCTTGACGGTTTCTTCCATGACCTCGGCCTTCATGTAGCCGAGTCCCGACTCTAAGGATTCCTTGGGAATGAAGACTTCTTCGAGAGCGTTCTTGAGCTGGATGCGGGCGAGATCTCGTCCCAGCTCAGGCTTGTGCTTGAGGAGAATATTGAGCGCCTCTTCCTGGTTGTCGCGCGCATGTTTCAGTCCTTCCATGGTGCCTTCGACGTAAGCGCGAATGATCTCGGGTCTCTTTTTAAGATCATCTTTCTTGACGATCAAAGAGCTGCCGTAGATGTCGAGGCCGTGCTCGCCCATGCGGATGCGTTTAAGTTTGATTCCTTGTTTGGTTGCCGCCGCTTCGGCGACTTCGTCATTGGAGCCGCGATACATCACGATAAAGTCAGCTTTCTTGGCGACGAGCGCCGCCGGCTGGAGCGGCGCTGCCGTCTCCTGAATCTTGATCGCTTTGAAATCGATATTGTTGATGCGGCAAAAGGCCGGCATGAGATACCACTGCGCCTGCCCGGGGCTGATCGCCCACGACTTGCCCTCCAGGTCTTTCAACGTTTTGATGTCGGTATCCTCACGCCACAGGATCGTGGTCGGCACATAGCCGAGCTGGGCGACGGCGGCAATCGGAGTTCCCCGCGACCGAGCCACGATGGCCGTAGCGAGATCGGCGAAGCCCATGTCCGCGTTGCCGGCGGCTATCGCGCGCACGGCATCCGCCGACCCCCTTCCGGGCTCAATCTTTACGTCCAAGCCGCGCTTGGAATAGAAGCCTTTTTCCCATGCCACGAACCACGGCGCGTGCTTGCCGCCGATGATAAAATCCATGCGGATCACGACCGTTGTGGCCTTGCGGCTCTGCGCCGAAAGATTTTCCGGCGCGACGGCAAAGAGAAGTCCCAAAACGACCAGCCGTCCAGCGCGAATAATGAGACTTTGCGGGTGTTTGTGTTTGCGCTTCATGGTGTCCCCTTCACGAGATGCTTGATTGATTACTCAAAAAGATTCCTCCAGATCTAGCGTGAGCCAGTTTGCCGTCATTTCTGTCAAGCGCCGTTAAAACGAACCTTCGACCTGCCGCACCGCGGCGCTCCACGGGGCAAGCCATTTCTGGATCCTATCAACAGCCATAAACATGACCAAGGATAACAAAGCAAGAATCAGCAAGTTGACCAGGGCAAAGGCGGTATCCAAACTGTAGTTGGCCTGAAGAATCAGATAGCCGAGCCCCTGGTTGGCTGCGACAAACTCCGCGACGATCGCCCCCGTTACGGATAAGACGAGCGCCACTTTCACGCCGGCGAAAAGGTAAGGAAGTGAATTGGGAAGCCGGATCTTGCGAAAAACGTCGAACCGCGACCCGCGGTAGATCCGGGCGAGATCGAGCAGCTCAGGCTCTACTTCTCTGAGTCCCACCACGGTGTTGACTACAATTGGAAAGAAGGCAACGAGAAAAGCGATGGCTATCTTAGAAAACAGACCGTAGCCGATCCAGATGACCATCAGAGGCGCGAAAGCGCTCTTGGGCATCGCGTAGAGAAGGACGATCAAAGGATAAAGCGTATTCTGAAAATGACGCGAATAGACTACCGCCACGGCGAACGCAAGACCCAGGATAAACGAAAGGGCAAAACCTCCCAAGGCTTCGGTAAAGGTAATCACCGCGTGCGTTCCGATGACCGGCAGTTTGGCGATAAACGAGTCGTAGAGCTCGCGCGGCGCCGGCAAAATAAAACTCGGCACGTTGACGACGCTCACGAAGACCTGCCACAGAGCCAGGAGCGCGACGAAGAAGAGCAGCGGTTCCAGCGTATTTTTGGAAGGAAGTCTCAAAGGCCAACCCGTTTTGCTAGCGAAACTAAAGAAATCCCTGGGTCGTGTCAAGGAGAGTTAGCAGCGGCACATGGAGTTTGCTCCCAGCGGGAGCCGATGGGCCTCTGCGATTCTGATCGTAAGCGCGTAGGTCGGGTCGTTCCGTTAATGTGAGCAAATTCAGTGTCGGACGTCTCCCTTGCCTGAGAGCAAACTCCATGTGCCGAAAGGGGTGGAGAGAGCAGTCGGAGGATGCCGCGCCGATACTAGCGTCGAATGAAATTTATGGATTCGCTCGACCTATCCTTGCCGATTCGCGACGGTAGCTGGCAGATCGCGAGTTAAAATTGTGAAATTTAAGATCCGGCATTTGCAATTCCGAGCGCAGCGAGAACTCGGGGGTTTGACATTTTTCCACCGGCCCGATATGTTCACGAAAAACATGCTTGTTTTCATTTGGAGGGCGAGATGGAGGCATTCGATAGCAAGAGCGCTAGCCGCGTCGCGGGGGTCAGCTTGCGTCAAATCCAGTACTGGGATGAGCGAGGTTTCATTCGTCCGTCCGTGAAGCTGGCAGGAGGACGCGGCACTAAACGACTTTATTCCTTTGCGGATTTAATTCAATTGCGCGTGGTCAAAGACCTTTCCCGGCACGGGTTGAGCTTGAGAAAAATCCGTCGCTGTGTCGAGTACCTCAAGCGCTCTTTTTCGGCCGAATCTTCCCTGACGGAATCCCTGCGCTACCTTACCGACGGGGACAAAGTATTTCTCCTCACAAACGACAAAAATAAGATCCTCGACGTTATGGACCGTGATTTTGTCCTGTCGCTTCGTATTGGGAGCCTGGCGCGCCAAGTCCACGGCGAGGTCAGGCGATTGAAGATTCCTTCGTCGCAAGCGAAAAAAGTGTTCGGCCTGTCCCGCAAGCCCGAGGCGCGGAGAGCGCCGGCCGCCTAGTCGGTATGGAAGAAACCAAGTTAACTCCGATGATGCGACAGTACCTCGAAATCAAGGAGAGGTACCAGGACGCAATCTTATTTTTCCGACTGGGCGATTTCTACGAGATGTTTTTTGAAGACGCCGAGAGGGCGGCGAAAGTCTTGGATATCGCGTTGACGGCGCGCAATCGCAATAGCGAAGCCGCGGTTCCGCTTTGCGGCGTCCCCTATCATGCGGCCACGCCCTACATCGGCAGGCTTCTCGAGGCCGGCTACAAGGTGGCTATCTGTGAGCAAGTCGAAGATCCCAGGTTAGCCAAAGGCGTCGTGCGCCGTGAAGTCGTGCGCGTCATCACGCCCGGCACGATCATGGACGGCGAAAGTTTGGAACCGGGAGACAACAATTTCCTGGCGGCCGTCGCAAAGGGACAATCGCTTTACGGGCTAGCCGTCGCCGACGTAACCACAGGAGAATTTCGCTGCGCCGAGATCGAAGACTACGAGGCGCTGGTCGATGAAATCGGCCGGATCCACCCGGCGGAGATCGTTTATCCGCAATCCGAGGCGTCCTTGGAGGAGAAACTCCGCGCGGATTTTGCCGCCGTTCAGTTCAGTCCGGTGGCCGAGTCGGCGTTTTCCGAGCAGGCCTTGAGGCGGAATCAACTCTTTGAGAGCGACGCTGAGTCGGAGAAGGGGTGGCGCCACGGATTGCGCGCGGCTTCAGCGATCGTGGCCTATCTGGAGGAAAATCTGCCCGAAGCGCTCAAAGTGCTCAGAACGCCGCAGCCCTATCGCGCTTCCCACTATGTGATGCTCGATGAAATGACCCGGCGTAACCTCGAGTTGGAGCGCAGCCTTCAGGGGGACCGCAAAGGATCTTTGCTGTGGGTTTTGGACCGCACCATGACCTCGATGGGAGCCAGACGAATCCGGCGGTGGATTCTCTACCCGTTGATGGAAGAAAAGTCGATCCGGTTCCGTCTCGATGGCGTGGAAGAATTAGTGGAGCGGTATGCGCAACGGCAGAACCTGCGGGCAGCGCTCAAGGGAGTCCAGGATCTGGAGCGCTTGTGCGGCCGGGTCGTTTCGGGAAGCGCCGGTCCCCGAGATTTGGTCGCCGTCAAAGAAACCCTGCAGGCATTGAAGCTGGTGCGGTCGCACCTGCAAGATTTCGACACTGAAATTCTCACGGCCTTGAGACAGCGCATTCAGGAGCTGCCGGATGTTATCGATCTGATTGCGCGGGCGATCGTGGAAGACGCGCCGGCCGCGGTGAGAACATCAGGGTTCATTCGCGAGGGTTTTAACAACGAACTCGATGAGCTACGCAATATTCGGCATGATGCCAGGGAGTGGATTGCGCGCCTGGAAACCCAGGAGCGGAAGAGAACGGGGATCCATTCCTTGAAAGTTCGCTATAACAAGGTTTTCGGATACTCCATCGAGATCAGCAAGGCGAATCTCAAGCTAGTGCCGCACGATTATTTGAGAAAGCAGACGTTGGTAAACGGCGAGCGCTACATCACTCCGGAACTCAAGGAGTACGAGGCCAAAGTCCTAACGTCGGAAGAAGAAAGCCTAAAACTCGAATTGTCCCTGTTCGAAGAGATCAGACAACAGCTCGCTTCATACTACCCGCAGATGAGTGAAATCAGCCGGGCGCTGGCGACCTTGGACGCTTTGCTGGCCTTGGCCGAAGTCGCGCAGGCCCATCACTTCGTCCGCCCGCAGGTCGATTCGGGCTATGCTTTGGCTGTGCGGGAAGCGCGGCATCCGGTCGTGGAAGCAGTCCTGGGTCGAGGGAGCTACATACCCAACGACTGTTATCTAGATCCGGAGGCGGCGCAGATTCTGATCCTTACCGGTCCTAATATGGCCGGCAAGTCCACTTATATGCGCCAGCTTGCGCTCGTTGTTTTGTTGGCTCAGATGGGCAGCTTCGTTCCGGCTAGCGAGGCCAGGATCGGTCTTGTCGATCGGATCTTTACCCGGATCGGCGCGTCGGATTCTCTGTCTCGCGGCGAATCGACCTTCATGGTGGAGATGCGGGAGATGGCGCATATTGTGCGAGGACTGACGCCGCGCAGTCTTGTCCTACTTGACGAAGTCGGACGGGGGACCAGCACGTTTGACGGCATTTCCATCGCCTGGTCCGTAGCGGAGTTTCTGCATGACTCACCCACCCGCCCGCGCACGCTCTTCGCGACTCATTATCACGAGCTGACGGACTTAACGCTTGCCAAGGAGCGAATAAAGAACTTTACCTTCGCCGTCAAGGAGTGGAAGGGCGAGGTCATTTTCCTACGCACTCTGGTAGAAGGCGCGTCCAATCGAAGCTATGGAATTCAAGTCGCGCGCCTGGCCGGTCTTCCTCGATCCGTGATCGATCGGGCCAATACCATTCTGCAAAATCTGGAAGGGACGGAGGCTTCCGGAAAGCCAAGGCTCGCCGACACGACGCCAACGGCAGAACCGCAGCTGAAGCTTTTTGAAAGGCCGCGCGATTCTCTAAGAGAGGACTTACGGCGAGTCGACGTTACGCAGGTCACGCCGATCGAGGCGATCCAGATTCTTCACAACTTGGTGGAGAAGGCCAAAGAGGAGGTACGATAGCGCATGCGGTATTTTAGGGAAAATCTCGTCTTGTGGTTGGCGGTCCTGTTCGTGACTTTTGCCGTGCCCGGCGGGAGCGCGGAAAACGAGCCGTCGGACGTCTCTCCAGAAGATCTCAATAGAAACGATCCGCAGGAAAGCACAAGAGGTCACTCCCTGGTCACCAAAGTTTTCCCGGCTTTTTTTGAGCGATCGACCCAGGTTCTGGTGGAGTTGACGGGCGTGATTAGCTATAAATCCGCGGCGCTTGCCGGCGATCCTTCCAGAGGACTGGCGGAGCGATTTTATGCCGACCTGGCGGGGGCGCGGTTGATGCGAGGGACAGCCGGCTCGATCCCCCTGGATGATGATCCTTGCATCCAGCAAATTCGCGTCGCGCAATTCGATGCCAGCGTGGTGCGGGTCGTATTGGATATGAAGAGCCCTTGCGAATCCAGAGTCTCCCTGCTTGCTGATCCGGCCCGTTTGGTGATTGACGTTCGAGGCAAGACACCGGTCAGAGAGCAGCCACCGCTGACCCGCGCCAAGGTGTCGCCCCGGGAGCGACCCGCCGCTCCCAGCCTGCCGCCGATTCGCAAGATCGTGTTGGATCCGGGACATGGAGGCAAGGACACCGGCGCGATCGGTCACGGCGGGCTCATGGAAAAAGATGTCGTTCTCGTCATCGCCAGAAAATTAGCGCGGCGGCTGAAAAAAGAGTTGAGGATCGAAGTAACGCTCACGCGCGACGATGACACCTTTATTCCGCTTGAGGAGCGGACGGCGATCGCGAACCGACAGAACGCGGACCTGTTTATTTCGTTGCACATCAACGCGAGCCCAAATCCGCAAGTGCGCGGGGTCGAGACCTACTATCTAAACAACACCGACGACGAGGCGGCCAAGCGGTTGGCCGCGCGCGAGAACAGCACGTCCGCCCAGAACATTTCCGATATTCAGTTTATTCTCAGCGATCTTATCCAAAACTCAAAGTTGGAAGATTCGATTTCTCTGGCTCATTATCTGCATACTTCGCTCGTGAGCCACACGGATAGGAAATTCGGCGATGTGAAAGATCTCGGCGTTAAACAGGCGCTTTTCTTCGTTTTGGTCGGGGCCAAGATGCCCAGCGTGCTGGCGGAGATATTCTTCATCACGAATAAAAATGACGTGCGCTGGCTGACCCGAGAGACTCATCACGACGGCATCGTCGAAGGATTGTTTCAAGGCATTAAGGCCTATTACCAGAGGAATCTCGCGGGCAAAAGTCTCTAGATTAACGTATGGATGCCGTGAGCCTTTCGCATTCTCTTTACGACGAGACGTTTGTCCAGAACGATTTGGTTGCGGGAGTACGCGCCTATTTGGGCCGCAGCCGCGAAGCGCTCTTGCAATGGCACCGTGGCGGCGCCGGAGGAGCGGAGATTGTCTCGGCTTACACCGCGCTGGTCGATTATCTTCTAACCCGCCTCTTTGATATTGCCGCTCAGCAATTTCGCGGGCAATCGGGGGCTCCCAGACCGGTGTGCACCCTCGTGGCCCAAGGGGGCTACGGCCGCTGCGCGCTGAACCCGCATTCGGACATTGATCTGCTCTTTTTATATCCTTGGAAAATCAATCCTTTTATCCAGTCGGTTACAGAAAGAATTCTCTACACGCTTTGGGATGGGGGCTTGGAAGTTGGTCATGCGGTGCGGACGGTGAGTGAATCGATCCGTTTGGCAGCGCGAGATATGGAAGTCAAAACCGCGCTCTTGGACGCGCGTTATCTGGTTGGCGACCGCTCGCTGTTCGCAGAGTTTGAGAAAGCTGTTCAGGACTATCTGGTCCGGCGGAACGGGCAGCGGTTTATTCGGGAGAAGCTGCAGGAGAACCGCGAGCGTCATGAGCGCTACGGCGGCTCGGTCTATCTCCTCGAACCGGAGGTTAAAGAGGGGGAAGGCGGACTCAGAGACATTCACGCAGCCCTTTGGATCGCCAAAGTCAGATCCAATGTGCAAGGGCTCAATGATTTAGTTGAAAAGGGAATTCTCAACGAGCGGGAATTCGGGGAACTTCATGAGGCTCAGGACTTTCTTTGGCGCGTCCGGAACGAACTCCATTTCTCCTCCGGAAAGCACCAGGATCAGTTGACCTTTGAAGAGCAAGAGAGGGTGGCTCCCGCGCTGGGCTTCAAAGATGACGGCAAAGTTAAGGCCGTCGAGGCCTTCATGCGGAGCTACTATATGCACGCCGCCCAGGCGAGTCGCCTTGCGACTCTGATCCTCAATCGCGTGCTCGATCCGGGCTGGGGCCGCCGGGAGAGATGGTGGATCCCAGGCAAAGAGATTCAGCCCGGACTCCGGCTCCATAAAGGGTTTCTATCCGTCACGGATCGAGATGTCATCGCCAATCATCCGGGAAATCTGATCGCAATCTTTCATCTCGCGCAAAAGCACAATGCCGATCTCGACTATAAAGCACGCGAGCTAATCCGCGAGCACACCGGATTGATCGACGAACAAGTGCGACGTTCCGCGGCCGCTAATTTGCCCTTTTTTGAAATCCTCAAGTGGAAGGATCGAGTCTATGAGACGCTCCGCGAGATGCATGCGTGCGGCGTCCTCGGCGCCTTTATCCCAGAATTCGGCCGCCTGCTGTGCATGGCCCTGCATGATCTCTACCATATCTACACGGTGGATCAGCATTCGCTGCGGTTGGTGCGCGAATTCGAAAGGCTCACGGCGGGAGAGTTCAAGGAAGCGACTCCCCTGTTGACCCAGCTCGGGCGTGAAGTTGAAAAAAAAGAGGTGCTTTACCTGGGATTGCTTTTCCACGACATTGGCAAAGGACTCGGCGGCGGGCATTCGGAAATCGGCACCGGGATTGCGCGCGTGATCGCGCGGCGCATGCGATTGAATGTCGACGATACCGCGCAGCTCGAGTTCCTGGTCCGCTATCATCTGCTGTTCGCGTCGACCGCCTTCCGCCGCGACCTCGAGGACGAGAAGACCATTTTCGACTTCGCCGCGGTCATGGGCAATATCAACAATCTTAAAATGCTCTACCTGCTTACCTACTGCGATATGCGCTCGGTGGGACCGGACGTCTGGAACAATTGGAAGGCGTCTTTGCTGCAAGAGCTCTATGTGAAGACGCTCGAAGTCCTGGAGGGCCAGGAGAAGGGTGAATCCCAAGTAGAGAACCGGCGCTCAAAGCTCCGGCGTATTCAGCGTCGATTGCGACGCCAACTGCTGCGCGAGCACCCGCGGGAGCGGTTAGAGCATTTTTTCGAATCGATGCCGGAGAGGTATTTTCTCTCCACCCCCGAGGAAGAGATTCCCGCCCACTTCGAGCTGATGGAGCAGTTTGCCGATCAAACGTATCTTTGCAGCATCCGTCATTTCCCGCAACTCGATTGCAGCAAGATCGCGATCTGCACCCGGGATAGGCCCGGCCTGTTTGCCAGTATCACGGGAGTGTTTGCTGCGCTGGGCATGGATATTTTGAGCGCGCGCATCGCCACGCGCAAGGATGGTCTGATCCTGGATGTCTTTCGCTTGTCCCACGGCGGAAGACCGGAAGTCATCATGAATGAGCGCCGGTGGGACCGCGTGCGCGATACCCTGGAAAACGTCTTAAGCGGCCAAAGAGACGTCGCGCGGCTCGTCGAGGACTCCGGCCGCCCCTCCCTGCTGCGAAAGCGCGCGCCGCGGGTGCCGACGACGATTCAAATTGACAACGATGCGTCGGAAGATTTTACCGTGGTGGAAGTGTATACGCAGGACCGGATCGGCGTTCTCTTCAGCATAACGTACAGCCTCCATCAGTTAGGTCTTTCCATCCACCTTGCCAAGATTTCAACTAATGTCGACCAGGTCGCCGACATATTCTACGTGACGGATGCAAGGGGGGCGAAGATTCAGGATGCACCGCGATGGGAAAAAATCCGCCAGACGCTGGCGCTGGCGCTAGTCCCGCAAGATGAATACGCTGCTCAGCCGGCAAATTGATTTGTTTCTGCAAATGCTGGCGGTTGAGAAAGGGCTGGCACAGAACACGTTGGAAGCGTACAGCCGGGACCTCAACCGGCTCGCGAACTTTCTCGCGGACCGCGGGAAGATTCGCTGGGAAGAGAGCGAAACGCTGGATTTGCGCTCTTACGTCATGTGGTTGCGCGATCACAAGCTGGGCAACCGCTCCGTCGCCCGTCACGTGGTGTCGATGCGTCAATTTTACCGTTTTCTCGAAAAAGAATCCGTTATTGAACACAATCCGGTTCCGGAGCTTTTTTTCCCGACAAGCGCGCGGCGGCTTCCCCGTGTGTTGGGCCGGGAAGACGTGGAAAGGCTGCTGCGCCAGCCGAAGGACACGAACGCCATCGGCGCGCGCGATCAGGCGATGATCGAGTTGCTGTACGCGACCGGACTGCGCGTTTCCGAGCTGGTCCGGCTGCAGCCGCATCAGATGAATCTCGAGGGAGATTATTTAACTGTCAAAGGAAAAGGGGGGAAGGTGCGCCTGGTGCCGTTTGGAAGTTGGGCCAAGGAACGGCTCAGCCAGTACGTAAAAGCGGCGCGGCCCAAGCTTCTCAAGGGGCGCTCGAGTCCGTTTCTGTTTGTGACGCGCTCGGCAAAACCGCTCTCGCGGCAGGGTTTTTGGAAGCTCATCAAGGGTTACGCGCTCGCCGCGGGTATTGAGAACAGAGTCACCCCGCACACGCTGCGCCATTGCTTTGCGACGCACCTGCTCGAAGGGGGCGCCGACCTGCGCTCGGTTCAATCGATGCTGGGACATGCCGATATTTCCACCACGCAGATCTATACTCATGTCAGTCCCGGCCGTCTTAAAGAAGCCCATCGCAAATACCATCCGCGGGAAAAGGCAACGGGGAAGTAGCCTTTTGCTTTACGATCATACCAAATTAGAGCGATATGCTACCGGAGTGGTTTCGGGGACGCCTGTTGGGAAAACACCAGCTTTTCCTTGTGTTTTCATCCTGAGTACCGTATTTTTTATTGAGAGGGAGGAATGATCGAGAACACCATTAGCCAGATAGCGATTTGGGCTTTGCCGATACTGGCCGCTGTGGTCTTTCATGAAGTTGCGCACGGGTGGGTGGCTTATCGTTTAGGCGATCCGACAGCGGCGCGGCTGGGAAGGCTAACTCTCAACCCGCTCTCCCATATTGATCTCTTTGGAACAATTCTCCTACCTTTGCTGTTGATTGTCGTCGGCGCGCCCTTTCTCTTCGGTTATGCCAAGCCGGTTCCGGTGAACTTCCACAATCTCAACCATCCGAAGAGAGACATGATCTGGGTCGC
>JBOHVR010000789.1:0-11829 GCA_050735755.1 Binatia bacterium | reverse complement strand
GGGATGGGCGGAACCTCCATCCTGTCGGAAATGATCTGGGCGAACTACTTTGGACGTATCTCGCTCGGCAAAATTCGTGGCATGGGCTCGTTGCTCACCAGCGCTTTCGCTGCCAGCGGGCCGCCTTTTTTCGGCCTCCTGTTCGACGCCACGCAAAGTTATTCCCTTTCCTTCAGTATCTTCATCGGCATGCTGATCGCCTCGGTCTTCTTAAGTCTCTTCCTTCGCCCGCCGCGAAAATAGACCAGGCCGTTGAACAACGCCGTCCGCTTCGTCAGGCTGTGTGCACTCGAGAGGAACCCTTCGACCCTCAGGGCAGGCCCCCTCGACAGCCTTCAGTCCCGGGCCTGTCGAGGGGCCAATGCGAACGGCTAAGTCATCGATTTCTCCGTATCTCATTTCCGCTCGTGGTGAGGCTAGTCAAGCCATGAAGCATTAGAGCTTTCCGGGGCCGACCGTTTCCTTGACCGAAAACGCCAGCAATGTGGCGGTAGCGAGGGAACAGAGAGCGAAAAAAACGAAAGCGGCGCTATGAGCGACCTGCTCGGCCATTAAGGCAAAAAGAGCTGGGCTGACAATCCCGCCAATTTCGCCGACCAGACGCCAAAAGCCGAAGAACCGTCCGCGGGCACTCGCCGGCGCCATGTCCGAACCTAGCACCTGCATGCTGCCGGAGGTTACCGCCCCGCCGCCATGAATCCAAAAAAAACCCACGATGAAACTGGCAAGGCCCCACTGCCACTGCGCGCCCCAGGCAAGAAACATCAAGCCGAAAGCTATGAAGACGAATCCCGGCACCATCGTGGTTTTGCGCCCGAACCGATCCATCAAGTAGCCGCAGGAAAGTGTAATCGGAATACCGATGATGCTGCTGGTCGTCGCCAGGCCGCCCAGTAATTGCGGGCCCGCGTCGTAGGCATAGGTCACGTAAAGCAGTAGCGTTCCGCCCCAAAGCACGCCGCGGGTCATAGACGCGAAGAACTGCGCGGTTAAAAAACCGAGATACTTCGCCTCGAGCATCATCGCCAGCAGCGCGCGCGTGCCGAGCTGATCCTCTTTTTTCTTCCCGGCCGCTGTGCTCGCGCCGGGCCCAGATTCCCCGATCAGGAAAAAGCTCGGCACGATGGCGAGAAACGCCAGGGCGCCGTGCGCGAAGAACGGCACACGGATGCTCCACGTCGCGAGGAATCCGCCGAGAGCCGGTCCCAGCAATTTGCCAGCGCCTTCGATGCCCTGCATTCCGCTCATCTGCCGGCCGCGTTCGCGGCTTTTGCCGACATCGGCGATAATCGCAAGGCGGGCCTGGCGCCACATTTCCATCGCGACGCCGCCGATAAACCGATACACAAGAAGCTCCGCGAACGACTGCGCGACGGCCGTAAGACAAGACGAGGCCGCCATCAGAATCGGGCCGGCGATCAGCATAGGCCGGCGGCCGAGACGGTCGACGAGAAAGCCGGTGGGAACCGCCGCGACTAGACCTCCGAGCCCGTGCATGACAATGACGAGCGAAGCAACGCCGAATCCGGTATCGAACGATTTGGCAAACACCGGAATCGCCGGCGTCGCGATGCTATAGCCCAAGGCGAGGATAAACGCCGGGAAATATAACGTCAGGAGTTGATAAGAGGAGAAGACCCCGCCGGGTTCAGTGTTTTGCGAATCAAAGAGTTTGGCCATGCCGCACGCAATGCTTTGCCCAGAATGAATAATATGGACGGAAAAGCTTCGTCAACGGGATTGGATGACAGAAACAAAATGTGCCCGGCGGTCGATGTCGCTTTCTGCGCGCTTCCGGCCGGCTGGCGGCGGGCGAAGACCGGATCCCAGATTCGAACTACGAAAACGTGAAAGTTGGCGGTGAATAGAAGAGGCGTGGCTTACACCGGGCAAGCAAGACCGGAGCCGCTCAGGCGATTTCCATTAGCGTGTTCTTGCGGTCTCTGAGATCATTGAGCCGAAGCGGCCGGCGCGTGTCGACCACCAGCTTTTTAGGTGTTGTATCCGTGCTGCAGCAGCATCTTCGAGAGCAAACGGTTCTCGAACGGAATGGCGCCGTTGGAGCCGGGGTAACCTTCGGTGCCTCCCGGTCTGAGCGTTGGGTCTCGGGGGCGTGAAAAAAGAGCCCTCTCCGAGCCGTAGTTGCCCTCGTTACGTGGTGCGGGGTTTACCGGACCACTTCCATCTTGACTTTTGCTTTGCCAGCATCAACTATTCAGCTTCACCGTAAGGTTGGCGGCGGGCGCAAGCCAACCCCTTCACGGCCCGTAGAAATCAGTATTCCCGGATTCAATGGAAGGCTTTCAAAATGACCTGCGCGATGTTGCGTCCTCTTATGGTTAAGAGAGCCCTTCCCGTCTCGGGACTTGCCGCTCCCGGAGAGCCGAAGTACCCGCGCCCGGCAGTGAGCGTCCAGTAATTTTTCTTCTCGGTCCGGAGCGCGTCGACGTCGTAGTCGAAGTTCGAATCAAGCTTTTGCAAGGCTTGCTTGTCCAGCAAGTTCGGGAAGCAGTATAGCGCGAGCGATGTTTCCCACTCTCCCGCGTGTCCTTCACGATCGGGACGCGGGCTTCGGGACAGGCCCTGCGTGCCTTCCCGGACGCACGCGTTCGTAATGGCCGGATCGCTCGTGAATCCCACGCAGATTATCCGTGCGGTCTCTTCCTCCGCCACAGCCCTGGCTGCTTCCTCTAGCGCTCCCACGTGGGGGATTTCGCCGTGGCCGTTGAGGATGACTTGCCGTTTGAAGCCGGCCCCTGCCAGGGAGCGCGCGATGTCGATGATCAGCGCGCGAAGCGTAGCAGGCTCCAGTGTGAGCGTCCCGGCAAAGTCGATTGCCTGGCGGGCGACCCCATACGAAACCGCAGGCGCCAGAATCACGGTATAGCCTGCGTCCTCGAGATGAGGCGCGGCCGTCTCCGCGTACGCCTCAGCCGCAAATGTGTCGAGTCCCAGAGGCAGGTGAGGGCCGTGTTCCTCGACGGCGCCGACCGGGAGAATCACGAGAGAACGCCCGGAGCGCGCCACACCCTCGACTTCCGGAAAGCGAAGCTTGGACAGATGATACATCTGCTTCCTTAGAGGGAGGCGCTTGTGTCAGGCAAGATTCCCGATCCGTTTCTCTTCATCACTTTGCAATGAAGGGGTATTTCTTTTTGAATGCTTCCGCCACGGGCTTCAAGTTTCTTTGCGTTGTCAGAACCCGTACCCGCCCCTCTTTTTTGCTTTCGCGACTATTTCGTCGTGGCTGTTTTCAAAGATAGAACCTTTAGCTTCGGCGGCTTGTTTTGCTTGAATTGAGTCGCGACTTGCCGCGCCAGAATAGGCAACGAAACTGCTAGCCACGTGGCGGACAGCAGCGCTGCTAGTGTGAATTGAGGTAAAATACCGAAGCTTCATAAAATACCTCCACTTCACTCTGTAACTCTTCAAACGGTTGACCTTTTAGCCCACGGCCGATCGGAGCACATTCGGAGCAGAGATACAAGGCGTTTGGAGCTGAGCCTGCACTGGTTGACAGATCGAAAACCATCACGCTAAGTTTGACCGCACGTGCGCTGGGCGGCGCCGGGTTGTCCTGCGTCTTTATCCGCGGAAAGGTGCAAGCGCCTATGAATTTCATCGACCTGACAATGCCCTTAAGTCATCAATGGATGCCCGACGAAGTGCTTCCGACTTCGGTAAAGTTTTTTCTCGGGCCGAAGAACCACCCGGAAAAAGGAATCGTATCGGGAAGCGATACCGGGACATGCCTGACCTTGCCTTCGATGTTTGCGGAGTTTCGCAAAACCGGGCGACTCGACGAGCTGGCGGTTGAGAAGCTTTTTTTGCGTCCGACGACGGTTGTGGGCGTGGCCAAAGGGAACAGTGAAGAAATAACCAGAGCAGACGTGGAGAGGGCACTCGGTTCCTCCCCGCTGATCGAGGGAGATGCTTTGCTGATCGCGACGGGTTGGGGCGATCGAACATCTCGCGAGCGCGAGGGAGGCGCGTACGTTCTCCAGAGCCCGCATTTTTCTTTCGAAGCGGCGAAATATTTAGGCGAAAAACTGAAAGAGAACGAAAGTGATTTGCTATTGCTAGACACGGCGCTCGTGGGTTGGCCGGAAAAATATCTTATGCCGGAATGGTGCTCGATGCTGCCGGTGCCGCTGGTGGAGTCCGGTGAGGCGCGGATGTATCTGCATCTTTACGGCGCTGAGAAAGCGAAAGCGGACTTCGCGGTCGAAATGGAATTTGCCCGGCTGGGGATTATGACAGTCCGGAAGCTCGTTCACTGCGGGCGGATCGAGAAACGCCGCGTGAAGGTCATTGTCGCCCCGCTCCAGATCGTTCGCGGCGTGGCTTCAACCTGCCGGGTCGTCGCCGTGGAGGATTAATCATGAGACTCATCGATCTGACGATGCCGATTTGGGAGGGAGCGGGATACGGGGAGATCTTGCCATTCACCAACTCCTCCGTCAGGTTTGTCGAATACATGTTTTATGACCGGCACAGTCTTCGGATGACAAGGATGAAACTCGACGGCGAGACGGGCAGCCCGTTCATGGTTCCGCACCAGCGCATGCCGTTTGATACGACTCCGTTACAGCCCAACCCGAAGTATTCCTGGACCTTGGACAAAATTCCCCTTGAGAGACTGATCCTAAGGGATACCGCGATCATCGACATAAGAGTCGGAGAAGGACACGAGATCACGAGGGGTCAGATGGAGCGCGCGATACAACGCGCTGATTACCGGCAAGGGGACGAGGTTCTGGTCCGGACCGGATGGGGCACAAGGCAAAGAGCCTACGAGCTCGGCATCGACTACTACAAAAGAACCCCAAGCATCCACTACGATGCTGCCGCGCTTTTGGCAGCGAAGATGGACGAAATGGGCAGCGCTATTTTTATGACCGACTGCGCGCTCGTGAACCCGCCAAGCGTGCAAGGCAACAATTGGTTTCGAGGCGAGACGCCTTTGGTTCCTCTACCCAAGCCTTGGCCGTCGGCTGAAGCGCGGGAACGCGTCCTCGACCTTGGCGCACACAAGCACGGCAGCCCTCATCCGAGCAGCTATGGCGCATTGATCCGAAAAGCCATGGCAGGATGTAAGTGTCTGGTCGAGTGCGATCAGATCGCCGTCCGTCGGGTAAAGATGATTATACTTCCGCTTTTGATTAAAAAAGGCGGCGCCTCGCCCTGCCGTTTCATCGCTGTCGAGGAATGACCTAGAATAGCCTTGGTTTTTGATCCCAGTCGGAATCCATCTGTCGAAAGAAACTGGACCGTGCCGATTTGCCGGAACGTTTGTCGAAATAGCCGAGCGCGATGGATTCGCCGCGATGATCGTGGCTGCGCCGCGGCTCGCTGGATGCAAAACTCTCTATTCCGAAGACTTACAGGATGGGCATGTCATAGACCGTCAACTCAGGATCCTGAGCCCGTTTGCCGCCAGAGCCGAGAAGGAACGTATGAGTATTCTGGTCAAGACCGGAGATTACATCCCGAGGCCGGGAGAGGGACTTTCATCTATCCGATCCCTCGATTTTTATTGCTGCTTTGGATAAGATCGACCCGATCGACCCATCGTCTTGACACTCGCTGGGAGATTAGCACTAAACGGAGGATCGTATGGCAGCAACCGAGGCGCCGTTCGCCGAAAAAGAATACGGTGATCGTTACGAACGCGCCTGCGCGCTGATGGAGCGCGATGACCTCGACCTGCTGGTGGTGTCGGAAAAAAACAACTACTGGTACTTCACCGGACTCATAAGCTATCAGCTGGATCACATCCAGCGGCCGCAGATCTGTTTGCTGCCGAAGGACGGAAAACCGATGCTGTTGGTCTATGAAAACGACAAAGCGAAAGCGCAGGCGCTGCCATGGGTCGGAGCGGTGCGTGCTTACACCGACGTGCCGTTTCCGGAGAAAATGATCGCCGGCTGCTTAACAGAGATGGGCCTCGGCGAAGCCAGATTGGGCTTCGAGCTCGGCGACGATCAACGCCTCGGTTTTCCAGTGAACTATCTTTCCCGGCTGACCGAAGCTCTGCCCAAAGCGCAAATCAAAGACGGCACCCGAGCGTTGACGGAGATGAGGCTGATTAAAAGCCCGCGCGAGATCGAATTCATGCGCAAGGCCTGTGAGATTTCCGTCAAGGCGTACGACCGTTGCCTGCCGCAGTTAAAACCCGGAATGATCCGGCGCGAAGTGGCGGATCGTTTGTATATTTCGATGATCGAGGAAGGCGCCCACCCGCGCCATCCCGGCTTTCTCATGCTCAATCAGTCCACCCGCTATGACGACCGCCGCTATAATAAAGGCGACCGGATGATCGCCGACTTCGGCGCTTGCTACGAAGGCTACTACGGGGACGTCACGCGCCACGCAATATTTGGCAAACCGACAGAAGAGCACAGAAGGGATCACGAGACTGCCTGCAACGTCATCCAGCTCTGCTTCGAATCGATGCAACCTGGCAGTCCGATCGCCGAACTCTCTCGCGTCGCCAACCGGGAGCTAGTCAGGCGCGGCTATCAAGCTGTAGAGAGCCCCAAGCGCATCGGCCACGGCATCGGCATGTCTAGAGCTGAGCCGCCGTCGCTCAACGAAGTGGAGCGGGAACTTTACCGCCCGGGGATGGTGCTCGCTCTCGAACCGAAAGTTCGCACGGAAAGAACGGCGTGTCATCTCGAAGAAGACATATTGATCACCGAACGAGGGCCGGAATTTCTGACCACCGGTTGCCGTGACCTACGCGTGATTCGATAGCCATGAAAACAGACGGAATTCTTTACCTCTCCAACGAGGACGTGAAAAAGATCCTCGATCTCGAGCGCGCCATCGAGATCACTGAGCAGGCGCTGCGCGATCACAGCGAAGGACGAGTCATCTGGTCTACGCCGGAAGATTTCGCGATAAAGCCGGAGGAAGGCTGGCAGTCGTGGGTGACCGGCTGCGCGTTGGCGACTCCGCCCGTGGCCGGTTTCCGCATTCGCTCGATTAAAGCGGCGGGTGGCAGTCGCGACCTTTCAAGGCCACCGCGTGGGCCGCGCCGGATCTTGATCCTGAGCGACCGCGAAGGCGGCGAGATCTGTGCGATCATGGACGAAGACTGGTGCCACGCCGTGCGGACGGCCGCGGCTGCGGCGGTGGCCATGCGCGTGCTGGCGCGCAGGGGAGCCGCCACGATGGCAATGCTCGGCGCCGGCGATACCGCCCGCGCCGCCGTGCCGGTGATGGCCAGGGCGTTCGCCCTGAAAGAAATCCGCGTCACTTCGCGCACGCCGGAGTCGCGGCAAAACTATGCCAGAGAAATCGGACAGGAATACGGTCTCGACATTCGCCCGGTCGAATCTACAGAAGACGCCCTCAAAGGCGCCGAAATTGTCGTCTCCGCCACTACGACTTCAACCCCAATGGTGAAGCACAGTTGGCTCAGCGAAGGCGTTACGGTTTACTCGATTGGCAAAAACCAGGAGATGGAGAGCGACGTTTACAAGAAAGCCGACAAGTTCGTTGTCGATAGTTGGGCGCACTGCAAAAATAAATCCGATATGCGACGCATGCTCAAAGAAAATTTCTTGAGTGAAAAGGATCTGTACGCCGAGCTGCCGGAACTTCTCTCCGGCAGGAAACCTGCCCGCCAATCCGACCGCGAGCGAATCTTCATTCGCGCCATCGGCCTGGTGAATCAAGACGTCGGCCTGGCCGACTGGATCTACCGCCGCGCCCTGGAGAGCGGAGCCGGCACGCGGCTGCCGTATGGGACAAACAAAACGTAAAAATTAAAAGCAAAAATGAAAGCCGAAATAGCCTTTGGGCAAATTCACTCTAGGTCCAAAAAAGAAAAGGCGCGAGCCGAAAAAGCGGAGCCGGTAAGGCGCGGGTCGAATTGATGACGGCGGCATAGGATTTGGCGGTGTTCCGCAGGGGAGGCTGGGGATCCGGCTCCTTCACCTCGCACGCAGAGCCTTCCGCCTCCTCTCATACTCTTCGGTCGTGAGGCTGCCGGATTGGTACGCATGGTCGAGAGCTTCCAGTTGTTGTTTGATGGACGAGGACGGCTTGGCCTTGCCAGCACTTAAGGAAAAGCTCTCTTCAATGCTATCGAGATCGCGGCTGAAGTCGGCGTAGTTTTGTCGCGGAGCCCCAACGAAGAGGATATAGCCCTTTCCGTCCTTACCCGCAGCGGATACTTTCAGGCTTGCATCGTTGCCCCTCGGATTGACGCCGGTGTACCAACCGCACGCTCCGTCCATGCCGGCCAAGTTGCAGCTCTCGCGTTTCACCGGTTGCCACTGTTTCCATTGGCTGGAGACGCGGGAGACGATGGCCTCCAGCAGCCCGTGTGGAGAGCCGCTGCCTTCGACGACCATGACACTGACGTAGGCCGATTCTTTACTCACGTTCACTCCCGACTGTTGAACGTCTGTTTTCCAGCCGGTTGGAACGAGAAGGCTGAAACCCATCGGATGCCGGTACGTCGAGTCTGCCGGCCAACCCGGAACCGCGAGCATAACCAGGAACAGCGCGCTAAAGACAAATCGTTCAATCATAAGGTCCTCCCGTTCGCTATCGTCCCACTAGGACGAAGGCGCCCCAGTAATATGGAATATCGTTGCCCTCGCGCCGTGACCGTACACGTTCACGCATTTCCAGTTGAGCTTTGCGTAGCGCCGCCTGTTTGGTCGCGCCGGATAGCCACATTTGATAGAAGAGGGTGATCAGTTCCTGCGTGTCACGATCCGGAACCTTCCAGAGGCTCATGAGCACGGCATCTGCTCCGGCTTCTTGCAGCGCGCGGCGAAGACCGAATACCCCCTCGGCATTGCGAGTCACGCCGAGACCCGTTTCGCAGGCGCTCAACACGACCAGCTCGGTTCCTCGAAGGTTCAGCTCCGACGCTTCGTACGCGGTGAGCACGCCGTCATCGATGCCTGCAGCAGTCGTTCTCCCTTTCAACACGCGATTCGCGCCGGCAAAGTAAAGCATCGAGCGCAGCATCGGTTCCTCAGTTAAGGCTGCTGGACTCTCTGGAGACTCCGCGTGAGCGCGCGCCGCATCGGGGGCGAAAAAGCCGTGAGTCGCGAAATGGAGCAGCCGCGGAGAGCGTATGGCCTTCACGTTATCTTCTATGGCATCTGGGCCCGTATAGATCGTTGTTTGCCACCCATGCCGCTCGAGCTGGGAGTGGATCGACTCCAGTTCGCGTTGTGTGCCAGGGAGAGGGTCGAGGGGAGCGCTACGGCGAACGCCGCTCCGCACCACCGGCGCATCTCCCGCATCGCCCGCCGCTGCGCCGCCGGCACGGCCCGGAGCCCTTCGCGCAGCCGCGCGCTGCCTGTCCTCGCTAAGATCGAAGTCCGGATCGCCGAACAGGGCGGCCATCCGGTTCGTCGCTTTCGAGGCCGGGCGCGTCAAATCGCGCGTGCTCAGCAACAAGTGAATCTCATAGCGCTCTCCGAGAAGCTGTCCAGGGCTCGTGGGTACAACGACCCAGGAAACATTATTGAAAATACCGTCGGGCGATAGGTAGACGCGCTTGATCCCGGCAAGAAACGGTTCTAACGGCCGCCACACGGCCTGATAAAAGGAAGTCCCGGTTTTCTCGGGCGGCGGCGCAGTCGCCTGGACCAGCGCGCGATAGTCGCGCAATGCCTCGCCCTCGATGCTCGTCGCCTCGCCGAGCCAGACCACCTGAGGTCCGGCGGAGCTGGCCCGCGATAACACGATAGCGACATAGTACGATTCGCCGGTCCACCACTTCTCGTCACGAAAATCGAATCGAAGGAACTCGACTGCGGCTTCGTCGGGTTGAAGCTGGGTTATGACGTCCCGCCATTTCACTCCGGCGAGGCGCTCGCGTTCCGCATATGCGGCAGAACGCCGCACCAGTTGAGTTTCGAGCTCGTTGATCTCCCTTTGGAGATTCAGGATGTCTTCACGCGATTGCTCGGATTGTGTGAGCTGCGCGGTCTGCAAACCTGCGAGCCGGGTCTTGCGCGCGCCAAGCTGATCGAGAAAAGAGGTGGATTGGGGATCGCCCGACGCGGCGATCTGCCGGCGAAGTGAAGAGATGCTGCGCGCAACTAACCCCTTGTGCCACAACGCCAGGTCGTACATCTTACCGGCAATGGCAGGCTGCCGCCCCTGGAACCGGTAACAAAAGCTCAGGTAGATCGAAAACGTATCCTCGACCGTAGACAGAAACGAGAGGCGATCCTTCTCGCTCATGTAGCTGAACTGATATGCGAACTGCTTCTCCAGGGCCTGCAAGGCGCGTTCGTAAAGCGGCTCGGCGCGCGCGTAGTCGTTCCGCCCGTAATAGAACAATCCGAGATTCCGCAGGGGATAAATGATGGCGGGGTGATCCGGTCCGAGCGAGCGTTCGGCGATGCGCAAGGCGCGCTGGAGCAGCGCTTCAGCTTCGGCAGGCCGGTTCAACTGGATATACGTCCTGCCGAGATTTCCGGCATCGATGGCTACGGTGGGATGTTCCGGGCCGAGGGTTTTTTCGTCGAGAGTAAGCGCGCGGCGGTATAGCGGCTCGGCGTCCGCAAATCTGCCGAGGCCGGCATACACGGCGGCTAAGTTGTTCACGAGAGTAGCGACTGCCGGACTTTCGAGTCCGTAGACGGACTCCCGAATACCTAACGCGCGGCGCAGCAAAGGCTCGGCGTCGCGGAACTTTTTCTGTGCCATGTAGAGCGATGCCAAAGCATTTAGCGGGTAGGTGGCACGAACGTGGTCTGATCCGACCGCTTTCTCCACGATCGCGAGACTCTGTCGATGGAGCGGCTCGGATTCCGGATACCGCCCCTCGTCTTTGTACAACAGGCCGAGATTGTTCAGTGCCATGGCGTAGTCGGTGCTATCCTGTCCGGCGGCGTGCCCGGTCAGCTCCAGCGACTCGCGCAATGGCGCCTCCGCGTCGGCGAATTTGCCCGCCGACCGATACAGCTCGCCCAGACCGTTCAAGGCAAGTGCGAGTTCGACAGGTCGCTCGACAGACAATGGCCGGAGTGTTTGAATGCTGCGTTTGAACGCGGCCTCGCTCTCTTCAAATTTGTTCTGCTGCAGGTATGCCGCGGCGATGCACGTCCAGGCTTCAGCGCCCGCGGAAACGGCCGCGCCGCGGAGTTTGTCGGCGATCGCGGCGGCTCTTCGGCAAAGTTCCAGCGCTTCGGCGGGTTGACGTTGATCGTTCTTCACGATACCGACCGCGACGAGCGAAGAAGCGACATCAGGATGTTCTTCCCCCAACGTTGCCGCGCGTAGATTGAGCGCGCGCCTGAACAGCGCTTCGGCCGCGGCGTAGTTGCCCTGATCGCGATGCAAGTTTGCCAGAGTCATCAAAGTGCGCACAGCTTCAGAATCCGCCGGCCCGGAAATTTTTTCACGAATTTGCAGGCTCCGGCGTAACAACTGCTCCGCCTCGGCATAACGGCTCTGAATCCGATAGAGCGTCGCCAGGTTCAGGAGCGCCTCGGCGGCCTTTGCACGGTTTGCGCCGGCGGCTTCCTCGATCTGCAAAGCGCGTTTCAACGTTGATTCCGCGTCCCGATAATGACCCAGATTCGACTGCGTTGCGCCGAGGGCGGCAAGGATTTGCGCTGTCGCGAGACTATCCCGAGCCGGAGACGCATCGCGTATCGCCAGTGCTCGTTTCAGCAGCGCCTGAGCCTGCAGATGCTTTTTCTGTTTGTGATAACTGAGAGCGAATCGGTAAAGAATGTAGTCGGGTGCCAGAGGTGCAGCCGCGGCCCCGCGCTCGGCGATCGAGAGGCTTTCCTGATACAGCGGCGCCGCCTCGTCAAACCTGCCCTGTTCGGAATACTGCTC
>JBOHVR010000788.1:0-2355 GCA_050735755.1 Binatia bacterium | reverse complement strand
ATGATCGGATTCGTCGGCTTAATGGTGCCGCACGTGCTCCGTCTCCTCCTGGGCAACGACCACCGTCTGTTGTTGCCCGCATCCTTTCTTGCCGGCGGGATATTCCTGAGCTGGGCCGATACGCTCGCGCGCGTTATCTTGGCGCCGGTGGAACTGCCGGTAGGCGTGGTCACTGCTTTCTTTGGGGCGCCATTCTTTTTCTTTCTTCTTTATCATGAAGGGCGCAAGCGCATCCTCTATGAACCCGGTCGTTGAAATCCGTAACCTTGGCTTCGCCTACCAAGAGAGAGTTGCCCTACGCGATGTTTCCTTGGAAATTACTGAAGGAGAAAGAGTCGCAGTCCTTGGCCCCAACGGCTCCGGCAAATCCACCCTGCTCAAGATTCTCTCGCGCACCCTAGAGCCCAACGCCGGCGAGGTGCGGCTCTTCGGTCAACCCATAGCGTCTTTTCCACGTAAAGCGCTAAGCCAAAAACTCGCCGTCGTTCCCCAAGAAACCCAAGCCAGCTTCCCCTACACGGCGGCTGAAGTGGTCCTGATGGGCCGGGCGAGCTATCTGCCGGCTTTTGCCTTAGAAAACGCGCGCGACCGCGCGGTGGCGCACGAGAGCATGCGCTTGACGGATACCTTGTCTTTAGCCGACCGCTACTTACACGAGCTGAGCAGCGGCGAGAAGCAGCGCGTCATTCTGGCACGGGCACTGGCCCAGGAGGCGCGAATTTTTCTGCTCGATGAGCCCACCACTTTTCTCGATATTCGACATCAGATTGAAATCCACGAGCTTCTGCTTGAACTTAACCGCCAAAAAGGGCTGACGATTATCACCGCGCTCCATGATCTTAATCTGGCCTCGCTTTACTTCCCTAAACTTGTCCTGCTGGAAAACGGCAGGGTTCACAGCCAGGGTTCCCCGCAGGAGGTCTTGACGGCGGAAAAAATCTTCGCCGTCTATGGCGCTAGAGTACGCGTGCTGTACTCTGACAAGCACAGGCCGCAGATTTTGCCTTTGCCTATGCCGCATAGTGACAGGCACTAGAAGCTTTCACGATATGGACGGATATCCAGTTCCTGCGTCCAGGCAGTCTTCGGCTGCTTCAACGCATGCAGGACAGCATCGGCTATGGCGTCGGGAGGGATCACCGTGTCCTGCGCACGTCCCGGCTCCCGCGCGCGCAATCTCGGCGTATCGATCTGGCCATCGACAATGACGTGAATGACATGGATGCCCTGAGGATGAAATTCTCGCGCGAGTGATTGCGCCAACATGCGCAAGCCGGATTTCGCAATCGCTAACGGCGCGAAGCCGCTGCGCCCCCGTAGCGATGCCGTCGCACCCGTAAGAGAGATCGCCCCATGGCCGGCGTCAAGCATTCCCGGAATTACCGCTTGCGCGAGGTGAACCGCGCCCATGACTCCCACTTCGAAGGATTGCCGGACCGTATTCGGATCCAGATCCAAAAAGCGACCTCGGCCAAAGCCGCTGGCGTTATAGGCCAAGACAGTCACCGGCCCAAATTCTGATCGAACCCGCTCGACCGCTTTCAAAACAGCATTGCGATCCGTGACGTCCACCGGCGCGACGAGGGCTCTGCCCGAGTCTGCGCGGATCTCTTCCGCAACCGCCTGGGTCGATTCGGCGCGTCGGGAAAAAAGCCCCACTGCGTATTTTTCGCGTGCCAGCGCGCGTGCCAGGGACGCTCCCAGACCGGGACCCACACCGGCGACAATCGCTGTTTCCATTGAGTTTCTCCTTTCTGCTCCCGCGCGGCAGTAAATTGACTCTGCGGGACACGTTTATTATAGCGGCGCTTGGCTTCAGGAAGCCACAAGGAAAAAATGTGAGTCGGTGTCGAGTCGTTTTCATCGTGGTAGCGTTCCTTTCCTTGTGCAACCCGCCGCGCTACGGATGTTCCAGAAGTATCTGAAGGGTGAAGGAACCGGATATCTTTGAGGACGCCTATAATCAATTCCGGGAATACCTGGAATCCGTTCCTTATGTAAGCCGTAAAGGAATGGAAACCATTCTCGGAGAACTCGCAGCAAGCAACCCGCAAGCCCGAGGATTTTATCGACATGCGCTTCGTTAACGAATTGGAGAAGGAAGGATTATTCAGAAAGCTTTGGGGAAAATGAGGGCACCCAAGTCTAGCCTCTGCTTTTCTTCGCCCGCCGGACAAAATAGTCCCACATCGAGCCCAGGCGATGCGGAGTATAGATTTGATCGAATTTGATCCGCGCCTCGTCGTCACTCGTCCATGACGGCTCGCCAGACGCTGTGGCCAGCAGTTGGATGCGGCAGGCCTTTTCCAGAAATACTGCATAGAGGGTCGCAACTTCGATCGACTCGCCCACCAC
>JBOHVR010000787.1:0-6308 GCA_050735755.1 Binatia bacterium | reverse complement strand
GCCGACACCGAGCAGGATTCCGAGCAAGCCTCCGCTCGCCGCCATCACCACCGCCTCGACCAGGAACTGCAGCAGGATGTCGCGGCTGCGCGCGCCAACCGCCATCCGTATGCCGATTTCTCGCGTGCGCTCGGTCACGGAGACCAGCATAATGTTCATGATGCCGATGCCGCCCACAAGCAATGAAATCGAAGCAACGCATCCCAGGAGCACGGCCATGACCTTGGCGCTGCTGGCAGCGGCTTCCGCGATATCGGACAGATTGCGAATCGTAAAGTCGTCTTCCTGGTCCGGCTGAAGCCGATGGCGCTGGCGCAGCAGCGCGGAGATCTGATCCTGGGCCTCCTGCATCCGATCCGTGCGCGCGACCGAGACAATGATGCTCTGCACGTTAAGCGTGCGCATGAGTCTCTTTTGCATCGTGATATACGGTATGATGATGGTATCGTCCTGGTCGTAGCCCTGGCTGCTTTGGCCCTTCATGCTTAAGATTCCCACGATCCGAAATGGAATGTTGCGAACCCGGATCACCGCATCGAGCGGATCTTCATTTCCGAAGAGATTGTCGGCGACGGTCTGGCCGATCACCGCGACCTTGCTCGCGCTATCGACATCGGCATCGTTAATAAACCGTCCATCTACTACCGGCCAGTCGCGGATGGCCTGAAACTCGGGCGCAACTCCTTGCACCACGGCGAACCAGTTGAGATTTCCCGCGATCAGCTGCTCGGTGCGCCGCAATAATGGCGACGCAAAGGCAACGGCGCGAACTTCCTCCATCAAGGCTTTGGCATCAGTGTCAACAAGCCTGCGCGCGCTTCCCGAGCCCGTGCGCACGCCGCTTTGCGTCGTCGCCCCCGGCAAGATCATCAGGACGTTGGTTCCCAGACTCGCGATTTGCGCCCGAATCATCGCCTTGGCGCCCTCCCCGATTGCGACCATGGCGATGACGGCGGCGACGCCAATTATGATCCCGAGCATCGTAAGAACCGAGCGCAGCTTGTTGCGGCGCAAAGCCCGCATGGCGATTCTCAGGCTCATGAGCCACATGTGTTTACTCCAGCTGGGAATGCGCTTGAACGGGCTCGAAAACTGCCTTGTGATCATCCGCAACGACCCGGCCATCCTTGAAATGGATCTGGCGGTCCGTCCAGGACGCAATATCCGAGTCGTGGGTCACAAGCACGACGGTGAGGCCCTGGCGGTTAAGATTGCGCATGAGGTCCATGATCTCGTCGCTGGTTTTGGAATCCAGATTTCCCGTTGGCTCATCGGCGAGAATCAAACAGGGGCGGTTGATGAGCGCGCGCGCGATGGCGACTCTCTGTTGCTGCCCGCCCGAGAGTTGACTGGGAGTGTGATCCATCCTGTCCTCCAGGCCGACCATTGCGAGAACTTCCCGCGCGCGTTGATCCCTCTCCCTTGCGCCCAGCCCGTTGTACATGAGAGGCAACTCGACGTTTTCCATAGCCGACGTGCGCGCCAGCAAATTGAAACTTTGAAAAACAAAACCGATCTTGCGATTGCGGATATGCGCCCATTCGTCCGGGCTGAGCGCCCCGACTTCTTGCCCCTCGAGAAAATAATTCCCGCGCGTGGGCCGGTCCAGGCACCCCAGGATATTCATCAGGGTCGATTTGCCTGATCCGGACGAGCCCATGATCGCAACAAACTCGCCCCGGTGAACATCGAGACTGATGCCGCGCAGCGCGAGCACTTCAATATCGCCCATGCGATACGTTTTATGGACGTCGCGCACGCGGATGAGATCTTTGCTCTGCACCAAGCTAGCTCCCCGTGCGGCGCCGCGGCTGAAATGGGTTAACCACGCCGGGCTGGCCGGCCGCCGTCTTGGCGCTATCGGAAAGAGCAATGATGACCGGCGACCCTTCCTGGATTTCACCTTCAAGAACTTCAGTCTGAGAGCCGTCGGTGATTCCCAAGCGAACTTCCACAGGCTCGGCCGCGAGTCCTTTTAAAACATAAATTCGCACCCAACGCCCATCGTCCGCTGCGGCGCTCCTGGCCCGGCGACCGCCGCCGGCGCGCCTTCTTCCTGCCGCTGCAGCGGCCCGCTTGGCTTGACGCAGAAGCTCCTGCGCGTCCTGCTTCTCCTCAGGCGGTTTGAAGCGCAACGCCATATTTGGAACGCGCAGGACATTTTCCTTTCGGCTGACGAGGAACTCCACGTTGGCTGTCATTCCCGGTTTGAGCAGCAGCTCCTTGTTGTCGATCCGCACGACGGCATCGTAAGTGACAACGTTTTGCACCGTGGTCGGAGCATTGCGCACCTGAAAGACCTTGCCGCGAAAACGGCGGGTCGGAAAGGCATCCACAGTAAACGTGACCTCCTGGCCTTCCCAAACTTTGCCGACGTCGGCTTCATCGACGCTGGTATGGACCTCCATCTTGGAGAGGTCGTTGGCAATGGTAAACAGTATCGGCGACTGCAGCGAAGCTGCGACCGTCTGACCGACATCAACATTGCGCGAAATCACGAGGCCGTCGACGGGCGAGCGGATAATCGTGTTGCCCAAATCGACCATTGCCTGGTTAAGAGCCGCCTGCGTCTGCGCTAGCTGGGCCTTGTTGACTTCGATCTGCGCCACCGCCGCATCGTAAGCCGTTTGCGCCGCGTCCAGCTCGCTCTGGGCGATCAGTTTCCGTTCCATCAGCGCCCGGTTGCGTTCCAAAGTCCGTTTTGTATCTTTCACTGCAACCTTGGACTTGGCCAGGTTCGATTCGGCCGCAAGCACATTGGCTTTGGCTTGATCGACGGCCGCTTTAAACTTGTCCTGTTTAATCCGGGCGACAGGCTGCTGAGCTTTGACCCGGCTGTTGAAATCCGCATCAAGCCTGTCAATGGTTCCCGATACCTGAGTGCCAACCTGCACCGTAATCACCGCTTGCAAGGTGCCCGTGGCCGAAACGACCTGCGTGATGTTTCCCCGCTGCGCGGGGACTGTGATGTACGGTGACTCTTTAGCGCCGTCGCCCAGGCGCCAAAATCCGATCCCCAGGAGGGCGGGGACAAGAAATGCCAGCCCCAAGCCCAGGGCCTTCTTTCTTCTCATGCTTGCTTCAAGACGGCGTGAAAAATTTTTTCGGCAACTCCTTCCGCCTCACTGTTGGCGGGGCGATAAAAGGTAATGCCGCTTGTAATCGCCGCTCCTGGTTCCTGATCTTCCAATAACTGATCCACATTGACGCGGAAGAGCGACATGAAGGGAACTTGTTCCATGGAGGGATGAATTTCGAGCGCCAGGCCTTTGATGTAGTAATTCATCCCTGCGTCGGTGAGGATGAAGGTGATCTTACCCATTACGCGCAGATTGCGCGCGGTTGTGCTCGTCTTGCCGACAGCCAGGTCGATGCGACCGCGGCTTTTCGCGACTACCTCGTGGTAGGACAGCATGGCAGGATGGGGCCAGTTGTTGTCATCGACGGTAACAAGAAGGATAGCCTTCCCCGCCTTTGCGCCTACGTCGCGGCCGCTTAAACGTTCAAACAGCTCCGCGGTTAACTCATTGCCCAAAAAGCTGGACATGGTTTCTTGTGGGGCGGGTTATGCGTCCTCTTTGACAACCAACTCCTGCCGCTTTCCGAAGCCCTGCTCGTTGTCGATATAGAACACGCGCTGGGGAATAACGCAATAGAACCGGACCTTCAAAAAAGCCTTGTAGAACGGCCCGCTTCCCGGATCCGTGAAAACCCGGATGACGTCAGGATATTTGCTCCCATAGTACGCCATTGCTTTGGCTTTTTCGGTGACCGACCCGATCTCGCGTGCCGTGCCCTCCAACTGGATTCCCTTGATTTTTTTCCAGTCATGGTAGTCTTCCTGAATGGTTACGGCAACGCGCGGATTGAGGGCCAGATTCTGGCAATGGCGCGACTCCGGCGCGGAAAAAAAGTAGAGAGAAAACCCATCATTGACGTAAAAGACGGTCGCGGCCCAAGGAATATCGCCGCCGCATGTTGCCAGCGTCATCGTGTTATGGCTCTGCATGTACGCCAGCGCTTGCGTTTCCAATTCTGTGCCCGTCGCAGTCATGGCTATTGCTTTAGCTGCCAGCCGTAGACGGAGTGGCGCACGAGCGGGGCATTGCGTAAAGCCGCCAGATCGACAGCGCCGACGCAGAGCATGGCCACCCGAATCCCGTAAATGACCCCCTGTAAAAATTTTATCACCCGCTCCGGCGATTCCAAAGCCGGACTTAGAAGCGGTTGCCCAATGCCGCACAAGTCTGCCCCCAACGCGACCGCTTTGGCCACCTCCAACCCGCTGCGGATACCGCCCGATGCCACCAGCTCCAAATCAGGAGCTGCCTTGCGCACCATAGTCAAAGCTTCGTCGGTGGGGATTCCCCAGGTGCCAAAAGCGTCGTCCCGAGGGTCGCCTTTCCTGGCCGCGCGCTTGGCCTCAACCGCGTACCAAGAAGTTCCTCCCATCCCAGCCACGTCAATCGCCTTAACGCCGGCTTTCTTGAGCCGGACGGCGACCTCCGCCGAAATACCGCTTCCCACCTCCTTCGCGATCACGGGCACCTCGAGTTGGCCGCAGATCGTCGCGATTTTCTCGGTTAATCCCTTGAAGTTCCGATTCCCCTCGGGCTGCACCGCCTCCTGCAGAACGTTGAGATGGAGAATCAGCCCATCGGCTTCAATCATCGCGACCGCGCGCCGGCACTGCTCAATCCCGTAGCCATAATTCAGTTGCACCGCCCCCAGATTGGCGAAGAGCGGGATATCCGGCGCGACATCGCGCACCTGAAAGCTCGCGGCCGCGGTAGGCTCTTCGAGCGCGACTCGCTGCGAGCCGACGCCCATCGCAAGGCCCAGACTTTGCGCCGCCAGCGCCAAATTCCGATTGACCTTCTTTGCCAGATCGAATCCCCCCGTCATTGAAGAAATGAGCAACGGTGCGCGCAGCCTCTTCCCGAGAAAGCTTGTGCTCAAGTCAATCTCTGCGAGGTCGAGTTCGGGCAGAGCATTATGGATGAAGGAGTATTGATCCAGGCCGGTGCCGAAAGGATACGCGGACACCGCGGCGTCCAGGCACAGCTTCAGGTGCTCTTTTTTTCTTTGCTGCGTCGCCGATAGAGGTTTTTTGTGCTTGCCGGCTGGCATGGGGCCCGCCAGGAGAACTCAGCGTGGCTTCTTTGCGCTCTGCTTGCGCGAAATGCGAGCCGGATTGGCTGGAACGGAGTGGATGATAGCGGGCTTGCCCGGGCTTTTCAGGCTGGGACCCGAGGGTCCGACCGCTTCGGGGTGGCGCCTGAGCTGGTCGTCGCTCCAGCGCTCGAACAGGTTCACATCGATTCCAAACTGGTCGAGAATGCGCGTCACGGTTTGATTAATTACGTCGTCGAGTGTTTTTGGCCGGTGATAGAAGGCGGGCACCGGCGGGAGAATGACCGCTCCCATGCGGGTCAGCTGCACCATGCTCTCGAGGTGGCCGAGGTGGAGCGGGGTTTCACGCACGACCAGCACGAGCTTCTTTCTCTCTTTCAGAATGACATCCGCCGCCCGAACCAGGAGGTCTCCGCCGACGGAATAGGCAATGCCCCCCATCGATTTCATGGAACACGGGGCGATCACCATACCCTCGGTGCGAAACGAACCGCTCGAGACACTCGCGCCCACGTTGTTCACATCGTGAACCACGTCCGCCAGGTCCTCAACTTGTTTCACGGAGTACGGGGTCTCGATCTGCAACGTCATCTTCGCGGCTTTCGTCAGAACGAGATGCGTCTCAACGTCCGCGATGCGGGAAAGGATCTCCAACATGCGAATTCCATAGATGGAGCCCGTTGCCCCCGAGATACCCACGATTAAGCGACGCACGGCATGCCTTCCTTACCCGCCGATTTTAGGACCCGCCGAACTCCACGATGAGCAGGTCCCCGTCATCGACGCATAAAGTTTCTTTGACCGGCACGGGAGCTACGACCTCGATCTTGTTTTCCGGATAGCCTTCGACTTCCGGCACAATCACCGCCGCGCGCAAACGCTCTCCTCCAAGAACGCGGGCGTCCTCGATCTCAGCCCGATACAGACGCGCGGCGCAGAACGACGGATCGGCCGGCGGAATCTCGATCCCCTTGAGGCTGGTTTTGACCTCGCGCCACAGGAGTTGGTCCTTATCGGACTCCAGAGACAGGTTGAGAGTGCCGGGATATGGCAGGAATCCCACTCTTTCTTCAATCGCGCGTTTGACCCAATCCAACCCCATGAATAGCTTCGCCTCCCCTAAGTCTGAAAAGATCATCCCGCGCAGCTTGGCTCCGGCCACGATGGCTAATGCC
>JBOHVR010000786.1:0-4015 GCA_050735755.1 Binatia bacterium | reverse complement strand
GGTGATCTGAACATGGGGAGGCTGGTCCACAGGAAGAACGGTGACGCTCACCGGAGCAGAGGTCTTCTCCGCACCGTTGGCGTCGTAAGCTTTGGCGACTAAAGTGTGCGCTCCGGTGACTCCGGAGCTGTTCCATAGAAACGCGTAGGGAGCGCTTGTGTCGGTTTCGTTGAGAACACCGTCGACGTAGTACTCGACGCGAGAGATTCCGCTATGAGCGTGAGCTGAGACCTCTACGGGGATCACCCCGCTCACGGCGCTGTTCGGCCCCGGAGAGGTGATAGCGACGTCAATCGTGGCAACCGTCGCCGCGACCTCGAGGGCACGCGCCACATTGATTCGCCCATAACCAAAGGCGGGATCAAAACCCCCGGCCCCCAAGTCGTCCGCGCTGCCCCGCAGAATATCGACCACCTGCGCGCTCGTCAGATTTGGGTTCAGCGAGAAGATCAATGCCGCCAATCCGGCAACCAGAGGAGAAGAAAAAGAAGTCCCGTGCCAGGAACCATAGCTGCCGCCGTTGTTAGTGGTATAGATGGACGTGCCCGGCGCGGCGACATCCACCCAACTGCCGAAATTTGAGAACGATGCCGGCCTATCGCTTTGGTCGCTTGCGGAAACCGCAATAACGTTACTGAGGGCGGCCGGATAAAGCGGCGCGTTGGAGGATTCGTTGCCGGCGGAGGCGACAATGACGACCCCCTTGTTCCAGGCGTAATTGATGGCGTTTTGTAGAGTGTTCGAGTAAGACGGACCCCCTAAGCTCAAATTGATGACTTTCGCCCCGTGGTCAGCGGCATAAATAATAGCCTCGGCAACGTCGCCGTAGGTCGCGTAGCCGCTGGCATCGACAACTAATAGAGGCATGACCGTATTGGCCCAGGCAACGCCGGCAACCCCGATACCGGAGTTGGTTAACGCCGCGGCTGCGCCGGCGACCGCGGTGCCATGACCGTCGACGTCGTCGGTATCGGCGTTGTTTTCAACGAAGTTATGGCCCGCGACAATTTTGCTTTGGAGATCGGGATGATTGGAATCAATTCCTGAGTCCACGATGGCTACCGTGACAGCAGGCGAGCCGATGGTAATCTCCCAACCCGCGGGGGCTGAGATTTTTTGCAAATGCCATTGGTGGGAGAATCCGGGGTCGTTCGGGATCACCATTGTTTCCGCCCAATAGTTTCGTTCGACGTATTTTATCTTCGGGTGCTTCTTGAGCGCGGTCTCGACGGTGTCGACGGATTGAGGTGCAAGTTCGACCCGATGAGTTTTGATGCGCGAAAGTTTTTTCCGGGTTTTTCCGCCGTGCCGCCGATACAGGTCTAGAACCTCCTGCTCCGAGACGCCTTCCTGAGGCACGATCAGCAATTCTCCCGCTACGTGATCGCCGCGTTGTAAACGAGTTTGCCCCATGGCCACCGTTGGTAGCGCCATAGTGGCTGAGAGCATGAAGGCAGTTAAGGCGAAAAAAGTGCGCTGGCGCATAGGTCCCTCCTTTTGGCGACTACCCTTACAAGTGCTTAAAGATCGGGACCTTGCGGTGCCCTTGCTTCGGCAACCTAGCCATCAGGATTCATTTCAACCTGACCCTCGGCTTTGCGTCCCAGCCTCGCGACTGGTTTGCTTTTGTCGGTAAGGGGAAATTGACTTTGTATTGGATCAGCTAGCAAGAAGCATTCCAGGCGAAGAATCCCTTTTAGGGAGCGAATTTTCGATAAATTCCGGCAGAAAAGCAAGAGGTGCTAGAAGCGCCGGCGTGCTTGTCTAGACAAAATAGGCCAAAAGAGCGCCGTGAGGTGACAAAGATTGCCATGAAAGCTTGGTCAAGGGGCAACCCTGGGTGCGCGTCTCATTCGAGCCCGCGAAGTAGGCGACTACGACGGTGAGAACGCCGGAGAACGGCGTCTGCGACCATAGCATCGAAGAACTGTGCCGGTGACCTTGGTCGCGCGCAGCGGAATGGAAAAATTACACTTTATCGCTGACCTCCCGTTCGCCCTGAAGAGTTGTCGAAGGTGAACGGTTTTTCACAGGAGAATTCAAAGTGCTATTTCCACTCCATGACTTCCAGCCGGACGCCCTCCGGCCCTTCGAAAAAGCACACGTGGCGCCCGTCCGCGAGCTGGCGTTCCTCGAGAATACGAATGCCCTTCGATTTTAGTCCTTGCACTACCCCGTTGATATCCTCCGCGTCCAGGGCAAGGTGTTCCATACCGTAGTGCTGCTCGAGTTTTTGAGTATCGAGAAAATCGGTCACGTTCATGCCCAGCCCGTGCAGGTCGAGACGAAAACTGGACTTCTCGCCTTCCCGATTCTCTCGGAGGATCTTCGCGCCCAAGTTTTCCACAAACCACTGCGCCGTCTTGCTCGGATCGGAAGTCTTTATATGAAAATGATTGATTCTAAAGGCCATAGGTCACCTCCTGAGCTTTACGCTTTGTGTCACAAAGTTGCCAGTAATCAAGACCATTGGGTAACCAAAAGCAAGGGAAATCAAGACGTTTCCTATTGGCATAGCAGTTGCTCCGATTCTCTCTCACGGCGGGGAAGAGAACAAGGTGATTACCCTCGCCCTCTGGAGCTGTGTCGCAATGTCATCCTGAGGCGATAGCCGAAGGATCTCGCTTTAGTAAGTGGCAGGAAAGGTTAGATTCTTCGCTTCGCTCAGAATGACAGTCACGCACTTTCTCGATTGCGATACAGTCTCCTGGGAGAGGGAAGGGGTGAGGGTTCCGTTCGAACCACGGCGACCGTGAATAATTCGAGTTAGAATCATGGACCGCAACGCTTTTTGCCAGCAATTGCTCAGCGTAATGGAGCACAAAGACCATTGGGCATGGCCGGCTTTTACATCCGGCATGGTGCCGAGGGGCCGCCTGCATATTCACTTTGAGCAAGAATACGCGACTTACGTGCGCGACTTTCCGGTGATGGTGGGTTGGGCTTACGTGCAGTGTTCAATTCCCGCAGTGCGGCGCGCGCTGGCGGAAAATCTTTACGAAGAGGAAACCGGAGCGTTAGCGGCGGGGCGCCCGCACCCGGAATTATTTCTTGAATATCCCAAAGGGCTAGGTATGAATCTCCGCCGGTTTGGCGAGGTCAAACTCTTGCCTGCCGCAAAAGCTTATCGCGCGTTTCTTGACGATGCCATAAAGAAGCGCGGTTGGGAGATTGCGGCAGCGATCGTAACCGTCTTCATCGAAGGCACCAAGGATGACCGTGTTGCCGTCGAGCGCGGCGCGCGCAAACAGAAACCGCCGGTCCTCAGCGCGCATCCTTTGGTGAAACATTACGGCCTGCCACTAAAGCATTTAGCGTTGACGAAAGCTCATCAACAAGTCGAAGGCGGTCATCGCGCGGCGGCGTGGAAGGCGATCCTCGATCATGTGCCGCGTGAAAAACGGAAGTCCGTGTTGACCGCGGTGAAACGCGCCTTGACCCATTGGCTGCGCTACCGCGACGCTGTGGCCGCGGCCTGCGGGATTGAACGCGGCCCACACGGCCGGCCAAGGCTGGCAGTCTAGGTAGAGCTTGCCTCCCTTGCCGTTTCACCCTGACGCCTGCATTCCTCCGACACGTTTCCCATTTGTTTATCTCTCTTCTTCAGGCTAACCGCGCCTTCTCCTTCTGACCGAGCCTTGTCATAGCGCCGCGAAATCGCTTAGAATCCGCAGAAATTGTGAGCCGCGAGGAGCGGAATGGCGCGGGCAAAAAAGAATAATCAGAAGAAATCAAGTAACGGCGCGAACGTCGGGTATGAAGCCGAGCTTTGGCAGATGGCGGACGCGCTGCGCGGCAGCATGGACGCTGCTGAATACAAGCACGTCGTGCTCGGGCTCATCTTCCTCAAATACATTTCGGACGCTTTCGAGGAGCAGCACGCGCAGTTGGAAGCGGAGAAACAGCAGGGCGCCGAGCCGGAAGACCCGGACGAATACCGCGCGCTGAATATTTTCTGGGTACCGCCCGAGGCTCGCTGGTCGCACCTCAAAGCACAGGCGAAGCAGCCCACGAT
>JBOHVR010000785.1:0-7170 GCA_050735755.1 Binatia bacterium | reverse complement strand
TAGGCATGCTGTTTGCTCCAATTATATCGGCTCGCTGCCGGAGTCACGATTGCCGGCAGAGCCTCGGAAATTCGAGATCGGCTGCGGCTATCATCGGCAGCCGCAAGAGGCGAAGTCATCACGTTATGGCATCATCTTCAGGATCGAAAAGAGCAATCTTTGCGGCGATCGCGGGTAATTTAGTTATCGCCATAAGTAAGTTCGTGGCAGCGGGCTTCACCGGCAGCTCGGCGATGATATCGGAAGGCATCCATTCGCTCGTGGATACCGGCAACGGCGGGTTACTGTTGTTGGGAATACGCATGAGCCAAAAACCCGCTGACGCCACCCATCCGTTCGGATACGGAAAAGAACTTTACTTCTGGACGCTGATTGTCGCGGTGCTCATCTTTGGCGTCGGTGGTGGCGTTTCTACATACGAAGGCATTTTGCACTTGCTTCACCCGAACCTTCTCGAGGACCCTACATGGAGCTACGTTGTGTTGGCGCTGGCGATAGTTTTCGAGGGGATCGTCTTTACCGTCGCTCTCAAGGAATTTCGCAAGATCAAAGGAGAGAAGTCCACCTGGCAGGAGATTCGAACCAGCAAGGACCCCACGACCTTTACAGTTCTTTTCGAGGATTCGGCCGCAATGCTGGGTCTTTTGGCCGCTCTTGCGGGTATTTACCTGGCCCACCGGTTCAATAATCCTTATTTCGATGGCGCGGCCTCCATTGTCATCGGCGTAATCCTGGCATCAGTCGCCGTATTCCTGGCCTATGAAAGCAAAGGACTCTTGGTCGGCGAAGGCGCTGATCCTGAGACGCTTGCGAGCATAAAGGCGGTCGCGGAGTCCGACTCGGCGGTAGAAAAAGTGAATCGGCCGCTCACCATGCACTTCGGCCCGCACACGGTGCTCCTCAGTATGGACGTTCAATTCCGCAAGGGGATGTCTTGCATGGAGATAGAATCGGCTGTGGGTCGCTTGGAAGAGATCATCCGGAGCAAACACCAGGATATCAAGCACATTTTTATCGAAGCCCAGTCGATAGCGCCGAACGGGCGCGAAAAAGACCGCCACAAAAAAAATTGAACGGCAGCAATGAACCACCGGAGCAACGAAGCAATGGAATCCCGAACCGCTCTGATTGCCTTAGTCAACGGGCCTCGGTTCCCATTCTACAATATTTCCGTTTTTTCATAGGAGTTGCTTGTTATGGACAAACCAGAGGTGGTGGTGATGACGGGAGCCTCAGCCGGTATCGGCCGGGCGACGGCGCGAGCATTCGCAAAAACCGGGGCGCGCATAGGCTTGCTCGCGCGCGGCTGTGATGGATTGGAGGCCGCTGCCAGGGAAGTCGAAGCCGTCGGCGGACAGGCCCTTGTTGTCCCGACGGATGTTGCGTTCCACGACCGCGTCGAAGCGGCGGCCGAAACGGTAGAGAAAACTTTCGGCCCCATCGATATCTGGATCAACAACGCAATGGTTTCCGTTTTCTCGCCGATCAAAGAAATGACGCCGGATGAATTCAAACGCGTTACGGAAGTAACCTACCTTGGACATGTTTACGGCACGCTCTCCGCGCTGAAACGCATGCTGCCGCGCGACCGCGGCGTCATCGTTCAGGTCGGCTCGGCGCTGGCGTATCGGGGCATCCCGCTGCAGGCCGCGTACTGCGGCGCGAAGCACGCGATTCAGGGTTTCACCGATTCGCTGCGCTGCAAGCTCATTCACGACGGGAGCAAGATCAAAGTCGTCGAAGTGCACATGCCCGCCGTCAATACCCCGCAGTTTTCTTGGGTCAAGAGCCGCCTGCCGCGAAAGGCGCAACCCGTACCGCCGATCTTCCAGCCCGAGGTCGCGGCAGACGCCATCTTGTGGGCGGCGCATCAAGACCGTACCGAAATTTATGTCGGCTGGCCGACGGTCAAGGCCATCGTCGGCAACAAGATTGCGCCGCGAGTTGCCGACTGGTACCTCGCCCGCAACGGCTACGAATCGCAGCAGACGGATGTGCCGGCGGAACCCGCCCGTCCCGACAACCTCTGGCAATCTCTCCCCGGCGACCGCGGCGCGCACGGCGAGTTCGACGCTCGAGCGCGCTCGTGGAGCGCTCAATTTTGGCTCAGCAAGAATAGAAGCCTGCTGGCGTTCGCGGGCGCGGTTGCCGCGGGCTTGCTCGTGATGGCGCGGAGAAACAAAATACGCGAGGCGGTAAGGGAACCGTCGATGCCACATTGCTTTTCTGATTTTGCTCGGCCAGCACGCCGAGTGGACCGGAAACCTCTCGGTTTTCGAGGAGCTGCAGAACAACGTCGAACGCGTCCTTGAGTGGATGGACCGGTACGGCGACGCCAATCGAGACGGATACGTCGAATACGAGAGCAAGTCAGAGAAAGGGCTCGCCAATCAAGGCTGGACATCGACGAAGGCGGAAGGGGAGTTTGGGGGTGGATGGTCATCCCTGTCGCAGCGCAGCAAGCTGCTGGGAAAGACCGGGAACACACAAAGGCGAGTTATGGGTGAAGCGACTGGCGGACTGGGTCCCGGTCCCGGGCGAAAGTTTGTGACCCGCGACCGAGCTACTGACGCAGGTGACAGGCATCTATGGCAAATCCCCGCAGCGCGAGATTTGTCCCTTCTTATCCTGGCAGGCGTTGTCTTGTGGTTACTCTATAACCTGCGCGGGATTTTCATCCCTTTGTTTCTGGGATTGGTTTTTGCGCTTGTCTTCAATCCTTTGATCACTCTCATGGAAGAGAAGTGGCGCTGGCCTCGGCCGCTCACAATAACGCTGCTGCTGGTAGCGGTCGTGCTTGTCTTTGCCGGCCTTTTCGCCTGGTTGGGGCCTCTTCTCCTGGGGCAGATGGCGGAGCTTGCGCGTAATTTGCCGGACTATTTGCGCCGGGTTGCGGCAAGATTCAATATCGATTCCGGAGACCTGCTGGGGCAGCTCGAGCAATCGATTCGGCAATTCCAGACGGAGCCGCGGCAGATACTCTCGCAGGTATTCACAACAACGGGCCACGCGTTGGGATTTGTAACCACCGTGTTTAGCGCCGCCACCTACTTTACGCTCGCAATGGCGCTGGTTTTCTTCTATTTTTTCGTGTTCGCATGGCGCTTTAACTCCGGCCTGGAGAATCTTAAAAGATATATTCCCGCAAGCCGCAGGGCGCGAACCTTGCAAATCTTTTCGCGAATGGACGACGCCGTAGGGCAGTTTTTCCGGGGCAGGCTTGTCATCGCCATCATGATGGGGATCATGCTTTCGGTCGGTTGGCTGCTCACCGGTGTTCCGTATTGGTTTTTTCTCGGCATGGTGACCGGACTCCTGAGTATTGTCCCGTATTTATCCGTCGTCAGTTGGCCCGTCGCTGTTTTTCTCAAGTACGTTGAAAGCATGTCCGGCGCCAACCAGAATCTGGACTTGCTGTCGATCTTCCTATGGCCCAGCCTGGTATACGTCGCGGTCCAATTGCTCGAGGGATGGGTCCTCACGCCGTGGATTCAAAGCGGTCAAACGAACCTGAACGCCGCCACTGTCTTAGTCGTGGTCATCATTGGCGGGGCGGCGGCAGGGGTATTGGGGATGCTATTCGCGATTCCGGTCGCGGCCTGCATCAAAATTCTCCTTGAAGAACTGGTTCTACCGCCGAGCAGGCATTGGGCTATGAGGCATTAGAAGGACCCGCGCGCAAGCAGCCATGGCATCCAAGGCCGGCTAGACAAGGAGAGCGCGCTTCCGACCCCTCAAAGGCTTCGTCACATTTGAGAGCGCCATCAGAACGCGTAGCTCATGCGTACTGGATCTTGACGACTCTTCCGCAACTCGCAGCTGGAAAGAATAGCTGAGAGAAAAGCATTGTCTGCGCCGGGAAAAGTCCGATTGAACTGCCGATGAAGCAATAGAGCGGTTATGTGCGAATGCTAGCAGGTCTAACGTTAGCGGAGCTTGCGAGAAGAATCTGGCAAGAAATCTATACCCACAATTTCTTGGGTAGAGCGGCCGAGTTGGCCTATTTTTTTCTGTTGGCCTTATTTCCCATGCTCATCTTTCTAATGAGCTTGATTAGTTTCATGCCCGGCGTACAACAAACACTTCTTTTCTGGCTTGCGAATCTCATGCCGCCTGACACGAGGAACATCGTGGACGGCTGGGTGAAGAGCGTTTTCAACAACCGCAGTGGCGGTTTGCTATCGTTCGGATTGATCTTCTCGCTCTGGGCAGCATCCAATGGAGCGCGCGCGCTGATGGCGGCTCTCAATGATGCTTACGAGGTCAGAGAATGGCGGCCATTTTGGAAGTCCCAGGTTGTGGCATTCGGATTAACGATTACGTTGTGTTCGCTCGTCATAGGAGGAGCGCTGTTTATAACCTTCGGCGAGCAAGTTGCCGCGTGGATTGCAAATTGGCTCGGCCTCGGAGACAAGTTCGGAATTATATGGCTAGGGGTTCGGTACACGATGGGTTTAGTCATGCTGACCTTTGGTATCGGGCTTATCTATTACGTCGCTCCCAACGTGAAACAGCGTTGGAAGTGGATAACGCCGGGGACGATCTTTGCCGTACCGACGTTTGTTATCGCTTCTTATCTCTTTTCGCTCTATCTGCGATTTGCGCCAGACTACCACGCTACCTACGGCAGTCTCGGCGCGGTCATTATTTTGATGCTGTGGTTGTACCTGTTGGGTCTTATCCTATGTGTCGGCGGTGAGATCAATGCGGAAATCCATAGCGCCGCCGGCCAGCAAGTCGTCGAAAAAGAAAGACCTGAAGACCATGAGGCCGGCTGACCGCGCGCAATCTCTGGTACGGATCACGGACCAAATGCCGCCATTGTTGCGCAGGAGGACCCGATTGTCTTATCTGAAGACAGGATCCAGCGCTCGAATATAGTAGCGAGCGCTCTCTGAAGAGATGACGAATGAATGCTAACGCACAACGGGCGAGCGCAGGCTACCGGGGCGCGCGGCGGGACAAAAATATGTCGATGTTTGACGCCGTTCGGCGCGCCTATGCGGAATTTTTGACGCTCCCGACCTGCATTATCTTTGCGTTTCTTCTGCTGGCAGCCGGGACCTATGTTCTCGATCATGTCCAGTCCCCGTGGCTTAACCTCGTCCGCCGGACGCTGCAAACGCGCATGTTTGGAGATCCGACGGCGACCAGCGATCTGCTTGGGACAATAGCGAGCAGTATTACCACCGTTACCTCCATCACGATCTCGGTGCTGTTACTGGCGGTGCAACAGGCCGCCGGCTCTCTTACCCATCAGGTTTTTGATCAGTTCTTGCGCCGCCGGCAAAACCAATTTCATTTCGGGTTTTTCATCGGGCTGGCGCTCTACGCCCTCGTGACATTGGCTACCGTGAATGAGTCTTTCAACCCGGTCCTGGGAGCGACTGTAGCGCTGCTCCTCACCATTATCGCGCTGCTTCTGCTCTTACTATTGCTTTACTCCACAATCGATCAAATGCGTCCGGCGGAGATCATCGATGCCATTCATGATCTGACGTTAGTCGCCCGGCAGAGGCAGATGGATTGGATCCGCAAGACCCGACGCTCCTGTCGATATGGAGGAACGCTCTGCGTTTCCGTTGCGACAACTCATCACGGGTTCGTTACGGGGATTGATGTTGATGCCATCGGAAGGGCCGTCCAGGCTGCGGCAGGCGAGCTGGAGGTTGTGCTGCGAATATCTATCGGTTCCTACGTCGCGTCTAGCGACGTTCTGGCCGATATCAACGCGCAGAGTCCGGAGGGATCCGAGGCGGTCGCCAAGGTCGTGTGCGAGGCCGTCCGCATCGAACGACAGCGCGACATCGACATCGATCCGGCTTATGGGATCGAGGAACTTGAAATGATCGGTTGGACTTCGATCTCCACCGCGAAATCCGACCCCGACCCGGGATTGCTGACTATCCGAGCATTGCGCGATTTGCTGGCGCGCTGGTCGAACGAGCAAGAGACGAATTCTGCTGCAGCGGCAGTTCCGGTGGTCTATCAGGACAACGTCCTTACGCAGCTCATGAATGCTTTTGAATCGTTGGCGGTCGTCGCTTCGGAGTCCATGCAGCACCAGACGATCACCGAAATCATGCAAACCTTTGGCCTCATGTTCGAACGATTACCGCCGGAACAACGGCGGCGGGCCGAGGATCTTGTCCTGCGCAGCCTTTCCGCGCTCGGCGAGCACGTTCTTACGGCCCCATTAGACGCGGCACTGTCCGCCCTGATCAGCACATTCAGGGCAGCGGGGTGTGTGTCCACTGCCGTCGCGGTCAAGAACGCGCAAGATCGCCTGGCGCTATCTGTCGGCGAGCTGAACTCCCGCTCCAGTCGCGCCGGCGGCAAGGCCCCGGAAACACGCAGGGAAGCGCCGGTCGAGCGCCGGCAATGAATACCGATAAAGCGGGTTAACCGCGCACAATCAGCTTTGGTTTTTTTGATCGGCTACGACGAATAAAGTTAAGCCGTTCGCGCCGCTAACTCTTATGGGAGTTTCCGGCGCGATAGGTTTGCTCCCGGACTCCGCTTCCGCGCGCCACAATTGACCATGCACCTGAACGTAACCCGTAGGTCTAAGCCATTGCTTCGCGACGCCCTGAGCGCCGATAAGCTGCGCCGAGCCTGTTTTTACGTTGGTTTCATATGCCTTTCGCACAAAAGGATAGAACACGAAATCTTTTATGACCCAGAGAACGAGCAATCCGGTTGCGACCCAACGCGATAGGCCGAACCAATGTACAAGGCCGACCAACACAATCGCTGCAAGCGCCCACCCGGGAATCTGAAAAAGCAAATACCTCGCGAAAGAGCTCATGACCGACATCTTCTGGCTTTGCCGGCCTTTCTGTTTGTGGGCAATTCAGGTGCCAGGGCGGCTGTGCGAAAAACCGCAGGTCTTCAGCCTTGCCTTGCGCGCGCAGGCCGCTCGCGGACAAACGGTATCATCAGCCTAAGTGAATAGTTTCTTCAATATGAAATGTGTCGGGAGATAAACTGACAGCGGAAGACCCAACATCAAGAGCGCGACATGCAAGGGCGCGGCTAGCCACTTCTGCGGTGGATCGCCAAAGCCATGCACCCAGTTTATGTTTTGCTCGGGGTTGCTCATCGAGTAACTGACCGGCAGCACCATCCAAGCGAGCAAAGTTTGTGCCGGGAATGCGCGCGCATCATACC
>JBOHVR010000784.1:0-3618 GCA_050735755.1 Binatia bacterium | reverse complement strand
GTGCTGGAATGACGGCACGTGGCTGCGCTTGAATCAGAACCTCGACTCCAGCAAACCGATCTTCGGCGTTCACACGCCCGGGCTGTTTGCTCCCGGTTCGCTCAACGTAGGAGGTGCGGGGGGTTGGGGCGATCCTGGTTTTGGCAACGTTTGGGTGACGGGCACTGTCGGAATCGGAACAACGGCTCCGGCTACAAAGCTTCACGTACTCGGCAATCGCATTCGCCTCGAAAATCTAAATAAGCATGTTGATATCAGAGCGGATGGGTCCGCGGTAGATCTCCACTCAGAAACAAATCATCTTTACGTCCGGAGCAGCGGACCAGGGGGAAACAACAATGTGATTATCAATCCCTTTCCCGAAGACGGCAATGTTGGAATTGGAACTCAGGCGCCCGCCGACAAATTGCATGTGGAAGGAAATCTGCGAGTCACAAACATTGCGCGCAAACCGGGTGGTGGTCCTTGGACGGTTCTTTCCGACGCGAGACTAAAAACCAAAGTTGGGCAACTCAAGGGGGCGCTCGATAAGATGCTGCAGCTTCGCGGAGTTCACTTCGAATGGAAAGATCCACAGAAAATGGGAAATCTGACCGGCACGCAAATGGGACTGATAGCTCAGGAGGTAGAGAAAGCGTTCCCCGAATGGGTGAGTACAGGCCCGGACGGCTACAAAGAACTGACCGTTAGAGGATTTGAAGCGCTGACCATCGAAGCGCTCCGCGAATTAAAGAACGACGTCGAAGACTTGAAAAAGCGCCTGGACAAAATGAGTGCCGGTAGTGCGGCCCAGCGTCAGCGCGGGAAGAGGGAACCAAAGGAGAAATCGTGATGAGAGAACAAATGGAGAATAGGATCGAGTCGTTGCGCGCCGAATACAGAGCGGGACAGGAAATACTCGCCGAGCTGGAAGGGCGGCAAGTCAATTTGAAAATTACGCTGGCTCGCATTAGCGGCGCTATTCAGGTTCTTGAAGAATTGCTTCAGGGAAATGATTCCGACGCCGAGATAACACCCGCCGAGGGTGCAGAGAGAAAAGTTGCGGCATAAGGCTTCGCTATGGAGACGAGCCGGCTGGAGATCGGATGTGTGGCCGCGCGATACCTTGTGCCCGCCGGCCATCCATCGCCCCAACGCGTAAAGGACCGGCTCGACGCGGTTATTGCGCGCGAGCTCCCACGGACCCTCGCGCGAGCCTTTGATTCGTGGTTCTCCGAGAGCGATCAGAGCATCTGGATCATTCGACAGCTCAACATTGAAACCGCGATCAACGTCACTGGGGATCCCGAGCACATCACCCGGGCATTGACGGCTCAGATCGCGAGGAACCTAGGAGCGACGTTTCAGGATGAAAACCAAGATAACGTCCGCTATTTTCCAAATCGGGCCGAATACCTGGCCAGCTTTCTGTCTAACCTGGCATTCGGGACGGCATGGGGCCGATGGTATTACCAATCCTTCGCGGGATTGAACGCGCTACCATTGTCCGCTGCTTTGCGCACAGCCATATGCGACGACATTGCGACCGGCAAAGAGGCGCTGGGCCTTTTAGCGATGACTGCACTACAGAAGGTCGTACATAGTTTGACGTTGCAGGATGCACGTCAGGTGCTGGAACAATTAGCATCATCAGAAGGCCGGGCGGGAGATGACTTTCATTCTTACGAGGCGGTGTTTGGAGCAGGAGCAAAAAACGATGCAGCCTTGGCCAAACTCGGAAATGAGTGGCAGCGGGCTTTGTATTTATTTATCGCCGCGACCCATGCCGCAGAGACATCAGGCGGCTCATCGCTGAAAGATGCCGCTCGCGCAATCGCGACGGATAAGGATGGATTGTCGAAAGCCGCGGCAGGTCCTGATTCCCAAGTTCTTGCGCATCCACGGAGTACCGTGTTTGGCGGGATTTTTTTAATTCTGCCGCACGTCGATGAATTACCACTGGCGGAAGCGACCCGGGACTGGCCGCATGCCGGCGAGGCGGCGGCTATATCGCTGGTGCGATTTCTTGTGCTGCTTAAGTGCTGTGGCCGGGAGAACTCGGAACGCGCTTTTAACGATCCCTTGCTGCGCGATCTGCTGTTGATTCCTAGGAACTTGTCTCCCGGAGTATTCCGCACCTGGCAATCACAACTGAAGCCAGAGCATTTGGAACATTTTTTATCGGTTCTATTCGAATGGCAGTGCTCCCGCGGCGCGATTGGAGGAAAAGAACAGCTGCTCGCCGTCAGCAAACTTCATGGCCGTCCGTTGCTGGTCTTGATCGATGCCGATCAGGGGTTGTGGTCGCTGGTTGATCAATACTCACCACACCGGCCCCAAAAAATAATCGCAGCGCTGCGTCTTCCGGTCGCGATGCTCCTACGAGAGCAGGGCGTTCTCTATTGTGATCCTTCCCTCATTTCGTCGCTGCAGGCGAATTTCGCGGGGTTGAACATTATTGATGCGGCATCGAATCACACGATGGATCCAGCTCAAGCGGAAAAGCGCAGTGTGGATGCCATTGTGGTGCGCTTGGACAAGCTGCCGGATGAGCTGGAGTTTTTGACACTGCCCGTTTCGCTCAAAATCGCTCGCCCGCTCGACTTGGCTCTGAGCATTGCCGCCCAGCACCTGCTTCGCGGAATCGCCTGGCGTTTGCCTGGTTTTGCTCGATCGAATCTGCCGTATCTGTCGCGCAACTTTCTCGAGTTTACTGCCAGCGTAGAAGAAGAGCCCGCGCGCAGGGTCGTGCGCGCGGGAGGCCCGCCGCTGCATTTGGTTCTAAAGATGACTGGGATGATGCGGCAGAGTTATCGGTTGAGCTGGCTCGACGAGCGTCCCTTTGCGCTGTTTCAGGGAGATTAAGCGGCAATGGAGCCGAGGGATTACCTATCGGTGGCTTTTCAGCGGCTCGATCTGTTGTTGCATCGCGAGATCCTGCGCCTGCGCGCAAGCTACCAACTGTCCCTCGACGAGTTTCGCGGTCTCTACATCAGTGACGAGCAAATCAATCAGCTCATCAACCGCGCGGTCAACTACGAAGGGGCGAGTTCGGCAGTCGATGAGCTGACGCAAAAAGCCGAGCTGCTCCGCGCCACCGATTCAAAGCGGAATACTGAGGATTCGCCTTGGCACAAGGTGGTCAGGGAGTTTTCGTTGTCTGCCATCGAGCAGGATATCTTGCTGCTTGCCGTTGCTCCGGAAATCGACCTCAAGTACGAGACGCTCTTTGCCTATCTTAATAACGACATCACGCGCAAGTGGCCGACCTTTGACTTAGCTTTGCGGATCGGCGCTTCAATTGCAGAGCAGAGATCTGACGTGCGCCGCTGCCTGCTCCCGGAAGCGAAGCTCTTCAGCAGCGGACTGCTGCAACCGATCAGCTCAGCCACAGACCGGCGCTCTTGGCTGTCAACCGGTTTTTCAGCGGCGCCCCCGGTTTGCCAATACCTCTCGAACGCTCCATCGCTCGATCCGCGCCTGGCGTCATTCGTCGAACAGCGCAAGCCGTCGATTACCTGGGAACAGCTACCGATCTCTGCCGATCTAAAAAACACGTTGTGCCGCTTCTCGCATCGTTACATTGATTCGGGGTCAAGGCTGCCGGCGGTCATTTTTGCCGGGCGTAGGGGTTTAGGC
>JBOHVR010000783.1:0-4140 GCA_050735755.1 Binatia bacterium | reverse complement strand
CGCCTGCTCACCGTGGTCGGGCTGCGAGATTAAGAGTTCATCGGTCTTCACGCCGAGTTTCTTGGCATAGTGCAGGTCCAGGGCATGCTCGGCATCAACGAAAGCACCCATCCCGCCCTGAGCTTGGGCTTGCGCGACGATCTGCAGGGCAAGCGTGGTTTTCCCGGAAGCCTCGGGACCGTAGATCTCGATCACTCGACCGCGCGGCACGCCACCGATACCCAGGGCGATGTCCAGAGTCAGTGAACCTGTCGAGATCACCGGCGTGTCTTTAATTATCCCACTCTCTCCCAAGCGCATGATTGCGCCTTTGCCGAACTGCCGCTCGATTTGACTTACCGCCAGATCGATAGCCTTTTCTCGATTTGCATCCATCAGGTGCCTCCTTATCCTCGCTGCGCTCGGAATTTCAAATGCGAGATCTCAAATTTCAAATTGGGCTGTCTGAAATTTGCAATCTGCAATTTGTAATCCCATAGGGACTGTGCCCGCGCTCTGCAGGACTTAGCCCTCCGGTCGCTTATGACTAGATACTAATGAACTGCTTGCTAATTCTCTCCATGCCGCGCTCCCAGAGCAAACATTTCCAACTCGGAATAAACGGCGCCCGCAGGCTTCAACGTGCTTTGAAAGAGAACCACTTCTTTCACATCAGAATCTCCAAAGGCTTTCGCTTTCCAGGGATCTATCTCATTGCGCAGCTTATCTGTCTGTTTTGCCGGATCACGCCAGCGCCCCAGAGTCAGGTGTGGCTTGAAAGATCTCGACTCACGCGCAAAACCAACAGATTCCATCGATTCTTCGATTTTGCTTGCCAGCGGTTCGAGACTTTTCGAGTCCAAACCGACCCAAAGAACACGAGGTTTTCTTATATCAGGAAACACACCTATTCCTCTAGCAGAAACGACGAAAGGGGAGAAATGCCCCACCCATTCCTTTAACGCTCCCGAGATTTGCGCAATCCTATTTTCTTCCACCGGACCGAGGAACTTCAGCGTGAAGTGATAGTTTGCCTCGGCTACCCAACGTACTCCGGCAATCCGGTCGCGTAATTGGATTTGGGCCTCGGCAATCTTCCGAGCGACATCCGGCTCGATCCGGACTCCAATGAAAACGCGAATCACGACGTTAAAGAAGCAGCGATCGCAGCCAGTGAAGCGCGGCCTGTGAGGCGCCCAAAATGACACGCTCGCGATCACCGGTGAAATGAAAATGACGCGCCTCACAGCCGCCGGTATGGGCGATTCCAATCCATACGGTTCCGACCGGGATCGCAGCGCTGCCGCCAGACGGTCCCGCGACGCCCGTAGCACTCAGGCCTAAATCGGCGCTCGATTGCTCCCGGACTGCCAGCGCCATCGCGCGCGCGGTCTCGGAGCTGACGGGACCATGGGTATCGAGGTTTGCCTGGCTCACACCGAGTCGGACTTTGGCCGCATTCGAATAGGTGACAGCGCCGCTTATGAAATACGCCGAGCTTCCCGCAACCCGCGTGATCCTGTGGCTTATGAATCCGCCGGTGCAGGATTCTGCCAGAGCCAGGGTCCAGCCTCTCTTAAGCAGGAGGCGACCGACAACTTCCTCTAAAGTTTCATCCCCTTCCGCATAGATATGAGAATCGATGCGGGCGCGGATTTGCCGGCCCAGTTCCTCAAGCTGCTTTTCTCTTTCTTGAGTTCCCCTCATGCTTACGCGGAGGGTAAGGTCGGGGAAGTGAGCGCGAAACGACAGGCGCGCGGATTTGGGCAGACACAGATCCTTAAGAGCGTGGTCCAGTCCAGATTCTGTCAAGCCATAGACCTTAAACGTCAAGCTTGAAGTTTCCTCTCCAGGACCGCGACGACTGGCAATCCAGGGGAGAATGGTTGCTTTCATCATGGCTTCCATTTCCCGCGGAACGCCGGGCAGCCAGAAGAGCGTCTTCTTGCGTTCGAGATCAACGCGAAAGCCCGGCGCTGATCCTAGCGGATTGGGGACGATCTCGGCGCCTGCGGGAAGAACGGCTTGTTTCTCATTGTTGGAAGTCCAGCTCTGGCCGCGCGCTTCCGCGCGACGCTTCAGATTTTCCACGATCTCTCGGTGCAATATCAGGCCTGTTCCGAGGAAAGCCGCGACCGTTTCATTGGCGAGGTCGTCTGCCGTGGGGCCCAAACCACCGGTGCCTATGATGAGGTCTCCCACCGCAACGGCCTGGTTGAGAGCCCATAACATCGCCTCTTTGTCGTCGCCTACTTTTAAGACCGCGCTGACGAGCAAACCGAAAGAGTAAAGTTTCTCGGCAATGTAGGTGGAGTTCGTGTCCACGACTCTGCCTACAGTGAGTTCATCACCGGTGCTTACGATAACGGCTCTTTCCATAAAGGAGACCCCTGGCAGAGCACGACTGAAGCGCTGAGAAAGCGTGAAACCAGCGCCCAGATGTCCGACAAGGCTCCGTTCTGGGCGCTTCGAGCCACCTCTCAGAAACAGTTTTATAATATCGAAAAACCGAAACAGAAGAAAAGCGGCGATGATGATTTCGAATTTCGCCGGCGTTGATGAGAAAAGGAAGCGTTTAGACTACCTAAGTATTGGGCGTGAGGTCCATCTGGGTCAGGAAAAAGCGTTTGGTATTTTCGAAGAGCCGCTGCAGAGAAGGTTCGATCTCGTCCTCGGCCGGAAAATCTACCTTCAGGGGATCGACGTAAGTTTGGTTCTTATAGAATTCGAAATGGAGGTGAGGTCCGGTAGTCAATCCTGAGGAGCCGACATAGCCAATGACCTGTCCTTTGCGGACGGGAATCCCCTTGGCGATGCCTTTGGCGAGACCTTGAAGGTGCGCGTAGCGCGAGCTGTAGGTGGAATCGTGCTCAATCTCGACGATTCGTCCGTAGCCCCCTTTTCTCCAACCGGCAAACTCGATCTTGCCGTCACCGACAGCGCGCACCGGGGTGCCGCGTTTGGCCATGAAATCAACCCCGTTGTGAGGGCGGTCAGCTTTTAGAATCGGATGAAAGCGCGAATGAGAGAAGAACGAGCTGATCCCGATGAATTCCAGGGGAAAGCGGAGGAAGGCGCGCGCCAGCGAGCGACCGTTCAGATCATAGTACTTGCCGCTCCCCTTTTCTTTTTCGAAGTAAATGGCGCCGTAGTTTTGATCCCCATTGGTGACTTCCGCGGCAAGGATGCGGAACGAAACGCTGTCGCTGCCGCCGATGCGCAGCCGTTTCTCATAGATCAGCTTGAATGCATCGCCCTTTTTCAGGTCGTTTTCAAAGTCAAACTCCCAACTAAAGATGTCAACCAACTGGGACAGCAAGGTTGGATTTAAGCCGGCACGCAATCCGTCCTCGACAAAGGAGGACTCTATCGTGCCTGCCACGGAAATTAACTGGACCTCATAGGCTTTGTCGCGCCGGGCAAAAATAATCCCCTTGCCACCCTTTTCCCAGCTGAGCACTTTATCATTCTCCAACTCGACTTCGAGGGCTTTAAGTTGTCGCGCCCCTCGATCTCCAAAGAGGCTGGGCTTGATTTTGGTAAAATAGAAGTGCAGCTCCTTCCCCTCGACCAGCCGCGCTCCGGGATATTGCCGTTGGACCGAAACGAGCCAGGGTTGGCTTTCCCTTTTTGACAAGCCCAAAGAGGAAAAAATCTTGCGCAGAGTTTCTTTTAAGCCAGTTCGATAGGTGACATGTTCTAGATTTTCACCCGGTTTAAGAGGAGGCAACTTGGGCAGGCTAAAAAAGCGAAACGGCGCCTGAGAGAGCTGAGCGCTCTTATAAGACTTCTCGAAATGCGCATTGTTTGGATCGGAGGTTTCACTGGTCTCAGCTCTCCCGGGAGCATGAGAGATCACCAGGTAAAAGAGTGAAACGAGGATGCTTAAAAGATTGGCGTGGGAGCGCGCGCTGAAGGGTTTTTTAACCGTCTTGCGAAGAAGCCCGATCGTCATGAAGTTTTCTTTCTGCGACAAAAAGTTTCTTCCGATTACTATTTTTTTCACAGACAAGTCAACCCAAAAATGTTCACTTCGTTTTATTGAGTAAAACTATGAGTGAATTGCTTTCTGGACGGCGCCATAATAAGCAAGGCTTATACCCGAATCTGGCGAGAGAAATTCCGGGAGGTTTCCACTGCTTTTGGTAATCACTGTCCCAA
>JBOHVR010000782.1:0-4470 GCA_050735755.1 Binatia bacterium | reverse complement strand
TTCTTGAGCTTGTTGACCGCCAGATATTCGAGGATTCGCTCTTTAACTTTTTCCAGATCATAGTGGTCTTCATCGAGGACGCGTTTGGCTTTTTGGATATCGAGATTATCTTTAGTCTTTTTGCTCCAGGGAAGATCGACCAGCCAATCCAGATAAGTTCGAACCAAAGCGGATTCGGAGGATTCCGGGTGCATCTGCTCTAGCCGTTTGAGTTGCTTTTCCGCCTCTCGTTTCACTTCCGGCGCCATTTTTGCCTTTACGATCTGCTTTCTAATCTCGTTGATCTCTTCGGTGCGCTCGTCGCCCTCGCCGAGTTCTTGCTGGATTTGCTTGAGCTGCTCGCGCAGAAAATAGTCTCGTTGGGTCTTGCTCATTTCCTCCTTGGCTTGATTTTGGATGCGGGCTTGCATGTTGGAGAGCTCCAGCTCGCGCGTCAGGAGATCATTGATTTTGTTGAGTCGATTTACCGGATCAACGATTTCCAGAATGGATTGGCTCTCCTCGATTTTTAGACGGAGGTTTGACGCCACGAGATCGGCCAGGACTCCGGGGTCACTCACGTTGTCAGTGACCATGACGATTTCCGGCGGAAGATTTTTGAGACTGAGAATCTGCTCGATTTTTTCCTTGACGTTCCGCATCAGGGCTTCGATCTCGATGGAAAGTTCCGCTAAGCTGGGTTCAACGATCTTGCGAATCTTGACCTCGAAGAAGGGTCGTTGCTGTTGGTAGATCTCGATCTCGCCTTTGCTGATGCCCTGGACGAGAATTTTGATGCGACCGTCGGCAAGCTTGAGCATCCGCATAATCGAAGCGACCGTGCCGACGCCGTAAATATCCTCGGGATTGGGGTTGTCTTCGCCGGCGTTCTTTTGGGCGACAAGAAAAATGAGGCGATCCCGTGCGAGAGCCTCCTCAACGGCCCGAATCGAGAGGTCGCGGCCCACAAATAGCGGAAGCATCATAAAAGGGTAGATGACGATGTCGCGGATCGGCAGGAGAGGAAGAATTTCCGGGATTTCTATTTTGGCTCCCTTGGCCTGCTGAGATTCGGGAGTCCATTGAATTTCATCCATAGTGTTTCCCTTTTCTACTTCGTCGCGCTGCTACATTTTTCGAAAATTTGCCTTGAAAGAAACCCGCGGGACAAAGGAACGAAGTCGGCTACAGAAACCGGACATGTCGGCGAGAGTCGTTGGAACTAACCGAATATCTCCCTCACTTTGTCAAAGAAACCCTTCGACAGAGGATGAACTTCCTCCCCTCCGAGCCCTGCAAACTCTTTAAGCAACTCCTTCTGCCGTGGCGTAAGATGAGTCGGTGTTTCTATACTGACCCGTACCAACTGGTCGCCTTGTAAGGCTCCCCGCGGGTCCTTCACGCCCTTGCCTTTAATCCGAAAGACCTTACCTGTCTGTGTTCCACCGGGGACTTTGACTTTCACTTTGCCCTCAAGCGTAGGCACTTCGATTTCGGAGCCGAGAGCAGCCTGAACAAAGCTAATCGGAACGTCGCAGACGATATCCTGACCTTCGCGGACGAAAATAGGGTGGGGATTGACCTTGATGACCACATAAAGGTCTCCAGCGGGGCCTCCTGAAGTTCCATTCTCACCTTCTCCTCTTAACTTAAGTCGCGTACCGGTGTCTACTCCCGAGGGGATCTTTACGTTTAAGGTGTGGAGCTGCCGCACTCGGCCTACGCCGTCGCAGTTGGAACAAGGCTCGCGGATGATCGTTCCATAACCATGGCACTGGGTGCAGGTGCGCGACACGCTAAAGAATCCTTGCTGCATCGTAACCTGCCCGCGTCCGCGGCAGGTCGGACAAGGGCTGGGAGAAGTGCCGGCTTTGGCACCGCTGCCACGGCAAGCCTCGCACGGTCCGTGGCGCGGGATTTTGATCTTCTTTTCACACCCGAACACTCCCTCCTCGAAGGTGAGCTCCAGATTGTAGCGTAGGTCTTCGCCGCGTTGTGCACGGGTGCGACTGCCCGCGCCACCGGTACCGAAAAACTCGCCGAAGATATCGCCGAAGATGTCCTCAAAGCCTGCGCTGAAATCGAAGCCGCCACGGAAAGGCCCGCCGTCGCCGAACGCGGTATGGCCGAACTGATCGTACAGGGATCGTTTCTCGGAATCCGACAGAACCTGGTAGGCCTCGGAAATTTCCTTGAAGCTTTCTTCAGCTTGCTTGTTGCCCGGGTTGAGGTCGGGATGATGCTTTTTGGCCAGTTTGCGGTAAGCGTTTCTGATCTGGTCTTCCGTGGCGTTCCTTTCCACGCCAAGGAGTGTGTAGTAGTCCTTCTTGCCGTTCAATCGTCCAACTCCGCAGAAAGTTTTTCCAGGGCACCTTTATATATAACGAGAAAGCCCCTCTCCTCAACACTGAAGAGCAGGGGCTTTCTCAGTAATAGAAGGAAACTTGCGCCGCTTACTTAACCTCCTCAAAGTCAGCGTCCACGACGTCCTCTTTTTTCCCTTCGCCCTCCGCCGGTTTATTCTGATTTTGCCCTGGCGCTTGCTGTTGCGACGCTTTGGCGTACATGGTCTCTGCAAGCTTGTGCGAGGCCTGGCTTAAGGATTCACTCGCAGACCGGATCGTCTGGACGTCCTGGCTCTCCAGAGCCTTCTTTGCGCTGTCGAGAGCCGACTCAATATTGCCTTTCACGGTCGGGTCCAACTCCCCGCTGTAGTCCTTGAGGGATTTTTCCGTGGTGTAAATCAATGAATCCAACTGATTTCGCGCTTCGACGACTTCTCTGCGCTTCTTATCATCGTCAGCATGAGACTCCGCGTCCTTAACCATACGCTTGATCTCATCTTCGGCAAGACCGCTCGAAGCTGTGATCTTGATGGATTGCTCCTTTTGCGTACCTAAGTCCTTGGCAGAGACGTGAACGATACCGTTGGCGTCAATGTCAAAGGTAACTTCGATTTGCGGCATCCCGCGCGGCGCGGCGGGAATGCCCACAAGGTCAAACTGACCGAGGAGCTTATTGTCAGCAGCCATATCCCGTTCGCCCTGGAACACCCGAATCGACACGGCGGTCTGGTTGTCCTGCGCCGTCGAGAAGATCTGGCTCTTGCGCGTGGGAATGGTCGTGTTGCGCTCGATTAGCTTGGTGAATACGCCTCCCAGAGTTTCGATCCCGAGAGAAAGCGGAGTCACATCCAACAGGAGAACGTCTTTGACTTCTCCTTTCAAAACCGCCGCCTGGATGGCGGCCCCTACGGCTACGACTTCGTCGGGATTAACACCCTTGTGAGGTTCCTTGCCAAAAATTTTTCTGACCCGCTCCTGCACCGCCGGCATGCGAGTCATTCCACCCACCAAGACCACCTCATTGATGTCGACCGGAGTCAATCCCGCGTCTTTTAAGGCCTGCCTACAGGGCCCTTCGGTACGGTCGATCAGGTCGGCGCACAGCGCTTCGAGCTTGGACCGAGTCAGCTTGATATTGAGATGCTTCGGCCCATTCTGGTCCGCGGTAATGAAAGGCAGGTTAATATCGGTCTCCATAGAGGACGACAGCTCGCACTTCGCCTTCTCGGCCGCCTCCTTCAATCGCTGCAGGGCCATGCGGTCCTTGCGCAGATCGATTCCCTGGTCTTTCTTAAACTCATCTGCCAAATAGTCCATCACTTTCTGGTCGAAGTCCTCACCTCCCAGGAAAGTGTCGCCGTTGGTGGATTTGACTTCGAAGACGCCATCGCCCAACTCGAGGATGGAAATATCAAAAGTTCCGCCACCGAGGTCAAACACGGCGATTTTCTCGTCCTTTTTCTTATCCAGGCCGTAAGCCAGCGAGGCCGCCGTGGGCTCGTTGATAATGCGCAAGACATTGAGTCCTGCGATGCGTCCGGCGTCCTTGGTTGCTTGCCGTTGGCTATCGTTAAAATAGGCTGGAACCGTGATCACAGCTTCGGTGACTTTTTCACCTAAGTAATCCTCGGCAGTCTGTTTCATTTTCTGGAGGACAAAGGCAGAAATTTCCGGAGAGCTATAGCCTTTCCCTCTGCTCTCTACCCACGCATCCCCATTATCCGCGCGCACGATCTTGTAAGGGAGAACCTTCATCGCTTTTTGCACCATGGGGTCCTCGTAGCGGCGGCCAATCAGTCGCTTGACTGCGAAGATCGTGTTTTCCGGATTGGTGATAGCCTGGCGTCGAGCAATCTGACCGACCAGACGCTCGCCGCTATCCGAAAATGCCACAACCGATGGCGTGGTGCGGCTTCCCTCTGAGTTGGCAATGACGACAGGATCGCCGCCTTCCATGATGGCAACACAGGAGTTGGTTGTCCCCAAATCAATACCAATGACTTTACTCATGATTTTTTCTCCTCAAAAGCGGAGTTCTCGCTCCGCAAACATGCGATATTTAATCATCGTTACCCCCGTTTTCAACCTCCCCGTTACCGCTCTTTTCGCCTTTTTTTGTCGGCGGTTTAGCCGTACTGACCAACGA
>JBOHVR010000781.1:0-3116 GCA_050735755.1 Binatia bacterium | reverse complement strand
TATTGCGACAAGGAATATGACGCGCTACTGAAAAAAGCAGAGGTCGAGGTCAATCCTGACAAGCGAAGAGACCTGTTTAGACAAGCGGTTGCCAAATTATTGGATGACTCTCCGCTAGTCCCCATCGGATTTGCGCCGCGGTTTTTCACCTTTCGCGATCACGTCAAGGGTTTTGTCACTAACTCTACAGGCGATTTTCAACCGTGGGGCGCCGGTTTGAGCCATGCGTGGTTAGACAAATAGTGGCGGACCTCGCGAGATCAAGTAAAAGGTAGAAATTCAAAAGTCAAAATCTCAGACCACAGGATTGCCCAGAAGCTGGCAGAGCGCGATTCACGATACCTTACTTCGGTCCATCCTGCGGCTTCTAAGGCGAACCTCCGTGCTGTCAAGCAACGCTTCGACGTTTCGGGGATTCCCGAAACGTCGAAAATGTAAAACAGGCAGCTAAGATGAAAAGGGACTAAGCAGCAGCCACTCAACAAGACGATCGTTCCCGAATTTACTGGCGTATAGCACGACAAGCCCCAAAGACAGAAAAAACGACGTAACAATCCAAGTCAGCGCCGCGGTTTCATATCCCATCCAGGCAGCCAAATAGGGTATGGCGGAAACCTCTACACATACGCCGCTCAAGAAACCAGTAAGTTGCGCTTCCATCGACTTGTCTGGTCACGAACCGCCTCCGGATCCCAAATGCACAAGACAAATCCTTCTAGCACGGAGGGTTCCAAATCTTTCATTTCACCTAACATCCTTTCAGCTGCGCGACCTAGGCCACCAGCGTTAGAGCAAGCGCGAGGCCAGCATCCGGTCCGCCAAGCGGGCGATCAGCGCCTTCGAGCCGATGCTCGCAATGGAGGCTTTCACTTTTGGAAAATTCTCAAGAAATCAAAACACCATCATTGAGGATTGCGCTGACGCTTCCACGTTTCGAGAATTCTCGAAAGGTCGAAATGAAGTTGAGCTCCTAGGCCTTGGGCAGAAACTCGCAGCTTTCGGGAATTCCCGAAAGGTCGTAAGTAGATTTCCCCCAGTCCAGGGGCTCCAGACCTGCTTATCTCTCAGGTTTTGGGATGGGAGCAGCCCAGAGGTGAAAGCGAAAACCGGAATTGTGGAAGCGGGAGGCCGGAACCAGCGGAGAAACGCCTGGATGGCGAATCATAGAACGGCGGCGCACAATCAATGCGGCTGTTGCGCCTCTAACGCTCACAGCCCATTCACGAGGGAACCTTGTTCCCAAATTGGGAACAGGGTTTGCTGTCTCATACGGTCATCTCAGTGAAGACGCTGAAATTATTTTGCAAGAAGCATCCTAACACAGAGAGTCCTTTGAGGGCGTGGTATACTGAGGCGAAGAAAGCCCGATGGAAAGACCCCCCAGGACGTTAAAACCGATTACTGGACAGCCAGCATTCTTTGCAATGACCGTGTCGTTTTCAACATCAAGGGAAACAGATATCGGCGGGTTGTAGCGGTCAAGGGTCCAGTACGAATTCCAGCTCAGGTGTAACAAATTTACCTGATGTCTTCTCAGCAGCCGGTGAACATGTCGCCCTGGAGTCCTTTACGCCAGCGAGTTTTTCGGGCTCTCTGGATCGCTTCGGTGGCGTCCAACATCGGCACCTGGATGCAAAATGTCGGGGCGGCGTGGTTGATGACTTCTCTCGCTCCTTCGCCGAGCATGGTTGCGCTGGTCCAGGCCGCAACGACGCTACCGGTTTTTCTATTGGCGCTATTGGCGGGAGCGCTCGCCGATGTTGTCGATCGTCGCCGGCTTCTTCTTGCCACGCAATCGTGGATGCTGTTGGCGGCCGCCTTGCTGGGCGCATTGACGCTCATCGGCGCGACCACGCCTTGGGTTCTCCTGGGGGTTACCTTTGCTCTCGGTCTGGGCGTGGCGATGAACGGCCCGGCCTGGCAAGCGATCATTCCGGAGCTGGTAGCGCGCAATGATCTACACGCGGCCGTAGCGCTGAACGGTGTCGGCTTCAATCTCGCGCGCGCGGTGGGTCCTGCGCTCGGCGGTATGATCGTTGCCATTGCGGGATCGGGAGCCGTATTTTTGCTCAACGCTGCGTCGTTTGTCGGCGTCGTGACCGTGCTCTACCGCTGGCCACGTTCCCCGCGCAAGAGTCTGTTGCCCGCCGAGGATGTGATGGGGGCGATACGGGCGGGATTGCGCTATGTCCGCCACGCACCCGACTTGCGAGCGGTCCTCGTTCGCTCCGGTGTGTTCATTTTTTGCGGCGCCGCTCTTTGGGCGCTCCTGCCGGCGCTGGCGAGAACCGAACTCGGGCTTGACGCCACCGGGTATGGGGTATTGCTGGGCTGCTTGGGCGCGGGCGCCGTCCTTGCCGCGGCCGTTTTGCCGCGCGTTCAGCAGCAACTTAAGGTCGATCCGCTGATCGCCGTCGCCAGTCTATTATTTGCCGCTGCGACATTGACCCTCGCCTATATACAAAATTTTGCCGTGCTCTGCGCTGCCATGATCGCCGGCGGATCCGCCTGGATGGCGCTCATGTCAAGCTTCAACGTATCGGTTCAAACGGCTGTCCCGGCCTGGGTACGAGCGCGGGCTCTCTCGTTATATCTGCTGGTTGTCCAAGGAGGGATGGCGGGCGGCAGTGTCCTTTGGGGGTTCACCGCAGAGCGGGTCGGCATACCCATGGCATTGTTGATCGCCGCGCTGGGGCTCGTGGCAGGCATCACGGCTGCCATGCGCTATCCTCTGCGAGCGGATGGGGAAGTGGATCTGACTCCGTCGATGCACTGGCCTGATCCACAAATGCCCATCGAGCCTCACCCTCGGCGGGGGCCCGTTCTGGTAACAGTTGAGTATCTCATCGCGGCGGAGCAAGCACGTGAATTCGCGCAGGTGATGCGCGGCATGCGTCAACAGAGGCTCCGGGACGGGGCTCTACGCTGGGGCTTATTCCACGATCCGGTAACTCCAGGCAAGTACCTGGAAACCTTTGTCGTTGAGTCCTGGGCTGAGCACATGCGTCAGCACGAGCGGGTCACCGTTACGGATCGCGTGATGGAAAACCGTGCTCTCGCCTTTCACATCGGCAATAAACCACCTGTCGTTTCCCATTTAATCTCCACCTACAGTC
>JBOHVR010000780.1:0-3860 GCA_050735755.1 Binatia bacterium | reverse complement strand
ATTGTGAAGAGTTCAAAGACATCTTCACCGGTGCTTGCGCTGGCGCCGCCGTTCCTGGAGGATCTCTTCGCTTGGCAATGTGCGCACCAGGCACCTCGGATGCAAAAAACTTTGCTGCGTTGTTGCGGAATAGCCCATCCATAGTAATATCGCATATGCAAATTTTGGGATCAGGTCTGTCAGGAAAGTGACAATTAGGTGTTGGCTTAGGGTTCTTGGCGCATATCCTCGGAGTCGAGGCGCTTCAGGCGACCCAAAAAGCACATCCTACAGTCCGGAATAAAGATGCGCATCTCTATCATCATCCCAGTCCTCAATGAAGAACGAGCGATTGGGGAGACGCTGGAGTCGATCGCGCGCCTGAGTCCCCACGAAATCATCGTCGTGGATGGCGGCAGCACGGACCGCACGCGTGAAGTGGTCGCGGCGAATGGAATTGCCGTGGTCGCGGCCGGCCGCGGGCGGGCGCGGCAAATGAACGAAGGGGCGAAAATCGCCCGGGGAGACGTTCTCGTTTTCCTGCATGCGGACACGCGGCTCCCGGCGTCCGCGGTGGAAGATATTCGCGCCGCGCTTATCGATCCTCGTTGCGCGGGCGGCCGATTCGATATCTCCTTGGACGGAGACCGTTTGATCTTCAAAATGATCGGGGCTTTGATCAGCTTTCGCTCCCGCCTCACTCGGGTCGCCACCGGGGACCAGGCGATTTTCGTGCGCAGAGAAGTCTTTCAAGATCTCGGCGGGTTTCCCGATATTCCGCTGATGGAAGACATCGCGCTCGCGCGGGCGTTGAGAAAGAAGGGAAGGATTGCGTGTCTCAAGAGCCGAGTGCTAACCTCCGCCCGCAGATGGGAGAGTGAGGGGGTCTGGCGCACGATCATAAAAATGTGGTGGCTCAAGTTCCTTTATCTGAGCGGCATTTCTCCCAAGACGCTGAAACGTTACTACGGCGATGCGCGCTAAAGCTCTGGTGGTAATGGCGAAGGCACCCATCGCCGGTCAGGTCAAAACCAGGCTCGTGCCGCCTTTCTCCTCTGAGCAGGCTGCGGAACTCTATCGCTGTTTGCTCGAAGACTTGCTCGAAGAGATCAGAAGTTTTTCTCTTGCAGATCGCTTCGTTGCTTATACTCCGGCGGAAGCCGCTCCTTTCTTTGCCGAAACGGTTCCAATAGAATTCGCGCGGTTTCCCCAACGCGGTTTAGACCTGGGCGAGCGTATGCACGCGATCTTCGCCGATCTCGCCGCCAACGGTTACAAAAGCACAGTTCTCGTCGGGAGCGATCTACCGCTCTTCCCGCGGCAGTTTCTTGAGCAAGCTTTTGGCGCTCTCGGACGAGGTGGCGCCGACGTTGTCCTGGGGCCGAGCCGTGATGGTGGCTACTATTTGCTCGGGATGGGGCGACCTGTGCCGGGAATTTTTGTGAATATGGGTTGGGGAAGCGATCAGGTTCTCTCGACAACGTTGCGCAGGCTCGACGACCTGGCCGTAACGGTGTCTTTGTTACCTGAATGGTTTGACCTCGACACGGCGGCGGACATTTTACGTGTGCGGAGCTTGTCGGCAGAATCGAATTGGAACGCAAGCCCGAGAACAGCTCGCTGGTTAGAGCAAAATAGGTAGGGTCGAGTCCTGCCCCCGCGGTTTCGACCGGAAAAGAAATTGAAGTGGTGCGTTCGCGGTTCGCTCACACATTCGCCGGTTCCAATACCGCGAACGGAAAGCTCTTAAAGATCGCTTGCAAAGGCAGGTAGAGTCTATCGGTGCCGGCTTCCGGTGATTCCACAAGCTCCGCGGTAAAGATATTGGTCCATTTTCGCGGCACTCCTTTAGGGAGGAGGAGATGGGTGGTGTCCCATAGGGAGTCTCCAACCGGAAGCTTTCCGGGAGACACGAGTTGCGTCGTTAGTCTCGGCACGACGGTCAGGAGCCACTCGCCTTGCCGGTGTCGAGCAAATGCGCAAGCGTGCTCCCGATAACTGCCGGCGACTTTAAACGGGATATAGTCGCCATCCAAAAATAATGCCCGGTGGGAACGGCGCACCTGCAGCACCTTGTAAGTAAGGTAGAGCTTGATTCGACCGTCTTCCCACACGTTGAAAAGATCGATGGCTAGATTTATCGGATCTTGACTCTCCTTTTGACGAATCTCCTCGAGCAACCTGGCGCGACTCGCGAAATCGACGGGCCGGCGATTATCGGGATCGACAAAGCTTAAGTCCCACAGTTCGGTTCCTTGATAGAAGTCCGGTACGCCCGGCGCTAAAATTTTAATAAAAGTTTGAGAAAGCGTGTTTAACATGCCGTAGAAGCTGATCTTTTTGATAAAAGGGAATGCTTCCCTTAAAAATGGGTTAGACTCCGACGGCTTCAGGATCGCGTCGATGTAACCGGTAAAGGCTTCCTCGTACGCTTCATCGGGCCGCAGCCATTCGGTATGAACTTTGGCTTCACGCACGGCCTTGATGATATAAGATTTCAGCCGGGCGACGAATTCATCTCCCGAACCCGAGAGCGGAAAGCTCCCAACGAGCGTCTGGTAGAGGAAATATTCGTCGTTCCGGTCGGGAACTTCCCTTCCCTTGACGACAGTTCTTGCGGATTGATTGATCCGCGTCCAGGCGCGGATCGTTTTTTCCCATTCCTCCGGTATTTCCGAAAGCACATTAATGCGCGCGCGCGCATCTTCGCCCCTTTTGGTATCGTGAGTCGAGGTGGCGTTGAGGGTATGAGGCCAGCGGCGCGCGCGGGTCTCATTGAACAGGTGAAAGCGCGCCATGTTAATCCCAAATTGACCCGGGTCGCCGCCGACTTCGTTAAGCGACAGCAGGCGGTTGTAAACATACAGCGTGGTATCCTCGAAGCCTTTGGCCATAAGCGGACCGGTGAACTGCTGGAATCGCATGACAAACTGGATCCACTGGGTCTTTTCGTCTTCCGTGGTGTGAGATTCGAAATTCAACAGCAAAAACCGTTCGATGAACTTAAGCTCATGAAGCAGCCCCGGATTAGCTTCCTTGGATCGTCTGAGCGCTTCTTGAATGTTGCCGCGATCCGCCTCGTTATAGATATCGCGGCAGACGTAGCTGCGGTAGACGGGAAAGAAGGTAAGCACTTCTACCAGTGCGCGCCTCAGCCCATAGAGCGTGATATCGCTTCCGTAGCGGTCCCGGCTGGAAATATTGCGCAGGAAGTGCGCCAGATCATCGACGTCGCCGGCCATGTACTTGCCGATGATCAGACGCTTTTTCTCGCTCACGAGCTCCGGATAAGGCTTTTGACCGGCAAAGCGCGAATAGATCTGGCTGAATCGCTTCTCGTTGGCGCTGTCACAAAAAATCCCATTGACGTAATTGGTGAAATCATACCCCGTGGTTCCCTGAACGGGCCAATCCGCCGGGAGCTCCTCGGAGAGCGCTAGAATTTTTTCCACGATCAGGTAATGGTCCTGCGCTCTTTCTCTGATGGTGCGCAAGTATGCGGCAGGATCGTAAAGACCGTCGATGTGATCGACCCGAATACCTTGGATCTGGCGCTCCGCGCTTAACCTCAAAATCAGGCGGTGCGTGTCCCCCAGCACCCGTGGATCTTCGACGCGAACCGAGATCAGCTCGTTGATGTTGAAGAACCGGCGATAGTTGATCTCTTCCGCCGCAACTTTCCAGAAAGAAAGTCGAAAAAGCTGCTCGGAGAGGAGCTGGTCCATGGCGCTGAACGTTTCCGGCTGCCCAGGACGGCCGTTGAAGCGGGCGACATTGCGATCCACCCACTGCTCAATGTCTCCATTGGTCGTATAGAGCTCCCAGAGCATGCTCTTGACGAAACGAACCTGGTCCGACCGTTCACGGGAATCCTCGACGGA
>JBOHVR010000779.1:0-8491 GCA_050735755.1 Binatia bacterium | reverse complement strand
CCGCCTGGGCTTTGCCACGCCCTTCGGCAACTGCCTCAGCAAAGTTGGCGAAAACTACCGTAAACCAGAGCCAGATGCTGATGTTGGCCGTAAACCAGAGCGGCTGAGATTGCGGCGTGGAAGCGATGAGGTCGCGCAGCAAGATCAGCGTGGTGAGCACACTCCCCATCTCGACGACAAAGATGACGGGATTCTTGATTACCTGCTGCGGGGCAAGCTTACGGAAGCTCTCCCAAATCCCGGGCTTGAGAATTTCAGGGTCTAATAATCCTAAAAAAATCAGTTGAGATATGCCAACCCGGGAGTTGGAGGGGTTAGCAGCTGGGGGATTTTGGGTTTATAACGGGCCACTGTGGCGATGATATGCTCGCAGACGAGCTGCCAGAGCGATTTGGTTTTCAACTGCTCCGCAGAGGCTTTCAGTCCTACCAGTAGGTCATGAATACCGCCAAGCAACGTTTTTGCTTTGTCAGCCTTGGCGTGTTGCGAAGTGATACTGAGGTACTGAGCACCGCCGTGAGTGGTCTGGCGCGCCACCGCCGAGAGCAGAAACGGTCGGCTGGTAATCGCCTCCAATCTGGCCTGGGGATTTCCCAGCCGCACAAATAAGCTCCACCAGTTGTAGATCAGCGCCACCGCCAGCGCCGAAAGCCTACAGCGCGCAAGGTCTTGGGTCGTATACCCGCCCCAGCCCCATTGGTTTTTAAGCTCATCGAAGGCGTTCTCAGAATCAGCCCGGTCGCGGTACAGTTGCGCGATGGTGAGGACCTCATGGTTCAGATTGGTCACCAGCACAGCATATTCGTAGCGCTTGGCAGCAACATCGGTTTCAATGAACGCCAACATACCCTGCGACTCATCGACTAGGAGCGCTTGCCCACGCAGCGTACGGCGTAGCACAACCACCCGGCGCGCCCGGCTCCAACCGCTAAGCTTTAGCTCCCCATCTCGACCTTCCCACCCCTCTGCCGCCTCGCTCCAATCCTGCTCAAAGAAAAGCTTCTCAATATAGCGCTTGACGTTGGCCGTGAGCCGCAGCTTAAACAGATAACTCTGTCCCCGCTCCTCCAGCGCCTCCAGCACCGGCTCCACCCCCAGCCCGGCATCCCCACGCACCAACTGCGGACGCTTGTCGGGGGGCAAACTATCAAGTAACTCGATGAGCCCGGGCAAAGTATAATGAGCATGGCTCTGATTTCCCGCTAACACATCGACCCCCAGCATCAACCGCAGTCCCGAAACCTGGTAGCTATGATAGGCGTGCGAAGGACGGCCAGGCTTGTGCGGATTATAGCCCACCACCGCGCCTTGCTGTTTGCCGTACAAGGGCTTGATCGTCACATCCACATCCAATATCCACGGCGCATCCAAAAGCCCTAACACCGTGCGTCCAATGTGGCGCTTGAGCCACTCACTCCCCGCAGTCTCATCGATGGCCTTAAGCCCTCGGCGCAGCGTGTCTTCGGCCACTACCCCGCTCATCCCCAACAGCCCAGGATTGACTGCGTCGGCGCGGATCGCGCTCACGTGCGCGTAGCGCCAATGCCCTGAGAGAATCGACAGCATCCACGTCCCGAGTATGTCGCGCCGGCTTGATCCGTTGGGACTCTTGTAGTCCAGCGCACAGTCACTTCACCCACTGATCGAACAGTCCCGTGACAGTTAAAAACTCGATGAAAAAGGGCATCTGTCCAAGGGCTGTGGCCTGTGCTTTACCGTCCCAGCGCTCAATTTCCTCTCCGTGATTGGTTTGTAAGGGAAACAAATCGAACTGCAGACACGGGGATTTTCAGTCCGATCATGTATCCGACACCATGTGTAGCTATCGGTCTGAATCCGTCAGAATTCAGCAACTTAGAGCTTCACGGCTAAGTCTAAAATACCGATGCCAGCCATTGCTGCCAATAGTTTTATCAAAGCAGTGGCAAAGCAATTTGCCACTGTGCCCGCTGTTGAGTGGGGCCAGTAATCGTTAGCGTGCGGAGGTGAGCAGAGGACTTCGGATCCTCTGCTCACTTCGAAATCCCCAAGAAGACTGCAGTTTTTTTCTTGCTTTGCCACAATCGTGCCAGGATATCGGTGATGCTTCTTTTCGCCCTCGCCGTACTGCCGTTTTAGGCCTCACTCTTTGCACATCCGTCGACCAACGACACCTCGCTGTTAGCAAAGTGCAGGAAGCCGCGCTTCGCCTGGCGCGGCTCGCTTCAACTGAGCAAGGCAAGCTGATGCTTGGGACGCGACAGCTTCTGGTCGGTCTCTCGCAGTTGCGCGAGGTGCGCCAGCGCGACAGCGCCGCGTGCAATGCTGTTTTTGATAGGCGCGTCATCCGGAGCGCGGCATCGTGCCTCCAGACGAGTCCGAGGGCACGACGATGCGGGATCCAGCCCACGCAAAGGAAATTCTCACGCCGCTAGGCCGAAATGGAATAGGCATTTCCGTCGACGACTTTGGCACTGGCTATTCGTCGCTTTCCTATCTTAGTAATCTCCCGGTAAACGAGTTGAAAATCTATAAATCGTTCGAGATGAAGATGCCAACCGATGAGAATTCCGCCGTGCTAGCGCTCTCTACGATTGAATTGGCTCATGGAAAATATCTGTTGACATCCCTTTTGACAAGGTGGTTGGATAGTTGATACCAGGAGGAGGTGATGGCAGAGGTCGTCGTTGGGGTTGGGGCATCTTACAGCCTCAGCTTTGCACCCGGGTCGATAAACGGGTCATAACTGGATGATCCATGAACGTCAGAGCGAGATTCTCCAAATAGAGCACCCGCGTTGTAGTCGAGCGAGCGATTCCAAGCGAAGGAATGAATATGTCTGACGTCAAGATATTCTCCGCGGACAGTCACGCGCCCGAAGGCGATGTGTTGTCGAAGTATATGGATAACGACTTCCAGTTCCGGGCGCCTCGCATCGAAACCAGAGAGCGGGCAGGCAAACCGCAGGACTTCTATATCCTTGAAGGTTTCCCGCCTATTGAAGTGCCCGACGTGCCGGAAGGGGAGCGTGCTGCTGCACGCTTTCAGGCGAGGGCTGAAGGAGGGGTCAACACTACCTTCAGAGGATGGGATCCTGTGGAGCGCCTCAAGGACCAAGACACAGACGGTGTCGTAGGCGAAGTGATTCATACCAACAATCTGGGCTTTCGCTTATTCTGGCTTACAGATGCGTCCCTCCAGCGGGCCTGCTTCCGTGCTTACAATGACTGGCTCGCCGACTACTGCAGCCCGGACCCCAACCGGCTGGTGGGCGTGCCGCTCCTCGCCGTTTACGACATTGACGAGGCGATAGCGGAGCTCCACCGGACCCACAAGCGAAACTTGCGTGGGGCGATGATCCCGCTATCGCCGCCCACGGCCTGCCCCCCATATACTTCAGCAGTCTACGACCGCTTATGGGCGGCAGCTCACGAATTGGATACACCGCTGATCTTGCACGCGATCACGGGTGGCGGCTATGAAACTCCCCTCTGGTGGACCTCCTGGTGGAGGGAGGATTTTAGTCTCGGAATGATTATCCGTCCGCACGAGGCGCAACGGGTTCTGGCGCAGTTCATTCTCTCCGGAGTCTTGGAGCGGTTCCCTCGGTTGAAGCTGATTTCTGCCGAGAACGGCACGGACTGGATCCCCTGGTACGTGGGCCGTCTTGAGCGCGCGGCCCGGGGACCTTTCTCCTACCCCACCCGGTTATCCCTCAAGCCGATAGAATACTTCCTCCGCAACGTGTACTTCTCATATATTGACGAGCCTCACGTAGTTGCCAATCGCAACCTGCTTGGACCAGACAAATTGATGTTTGCCACCGACTACCCCCATCGGCAGTCGACTTGGCCGAACTCGGTGCACGTGGCCCAGCGAGACACTAGCGCCTTACCCGCTGAAGTGAGTCGGGCGCTGATCTACGATAACGTGATCAAGGCGTTCAACATAACGTCACAGGCCTTGCCCTAACGAGGAGAGGGAATGTCCGATCCACTGCATGGTAATTCGATGGGATAATCGATAGGGGATAGTTCGGAGCAAAAACATAAAAGATTTAGCGCGCTCACAATCGCAACTCGTTGAGAAAGGGCCAGCAGCAGCGACGTCCGTGCTTGTCGAGGAACTAGGTTCGAGTGAACCGCGGAGCAGCATGAGTAATTAAACCGCGGCCTGATTTTCTATTTGGAGGAGGTGAGCATGCCCGATTTACAACTTACGTTAGCGATGAGCCGGTACGATCGCATCCTGCCGCTCGGTACCGGTGAGGTTAAGCCTCAGGGCATCGCCATCGAGTACGTTGGTTTTCCCGGAGGCGTTGGAGTTTTTTACGAGCAGCATAAGTTCAGCCTGTACGATATATCCGAGATGTCGTTTGCAACCTTTATTGCGGCTCGCTCGCGCGGCTGGGGTTATCAGTTGCTGCCGATTTTTCACAACCGAAATTTCAAGCATGCCAGAGATATTCTGGTACGCGCGGAGACGGACATCCACGGTCCGCAGGATTTAAAGAGCAGGACGATCGGCTGCCCCGAGTATCATCAGAGCGCGGCGGTTTGGGCCCGCGGCATACTTCAGCATGAATTCGGCATCAAACCCGAGGATATGGTGTGGTACCAGGATAGGCCGCCGGAATTCAGCCATAACTATGTGGGCGCCAGTAGAGACGTGGATGTCAGGTTCAAGTATGCTCAAAAAGGCCTCGAGCAGATGCTCATCGACAAAGAACTCGACGCGTGTTTGACCTCGCCCGGAACTTATCGGATCGACCGGCCGAAAATTCACCCCGATTTAACCACGCACCCGCTGGTGAAAATGCGCACGGTATTTCCTGATCCCAAAGCGGAGTCCGTCCGGTATTTCAAAAAGACCGGCATTTTCCCGCCGCACCACGTAACCGTCGTGCGAGAAAGCATCGTCCAGAAGCACCCCTGGGTGGCAACGAGCCTGCTGGACGCGTTTGAGAAATCCAAGAAGATCGCCATGAAGCGATTTTACAGCCGCCCGCCGTCTCTTCTGATGTTGGGTCCGGAGTTGCTAAAAGAGCAGCGAGCGACGTTCGGCGATGATCCATACGCCTACGGGATACGGGCCAACGCGAAGGCCGTGGACATGTTTCAGACCTTCTGCGTTGAGCAGGGGTTGATCGACAAGAAACTGCCGCTGGAGACGATCTACCCCGAAGAAATACTTCTGGCCGAGCGGAGACTTCTCGACTAGGTTAGGTGGTGCGGGGATCACGAATTGCAAAAAGGAGATCGCACATGCACACGGATAAAATTATGTCGATGTGTTTCTGGTGTTTTGGTCTCGTTCTGCTATTCCTTTCTTTCGGTGTCAATGTGTTTGCTCAAGACTCCACGACGATGCCCGCAAACAAAGAAGAGATTGTGAGCGCCGCGAAGAAAGAAGGGAAGCTCATTCTGTCGCCGGGATATGATAAAAAGACTATCGCCGCTCTCGTGAAGGCCTACAATAAGCACTATCCCTTTATCGATGTTTCCTGGTCCTACGTGAGTGGTGTGACCGCCGCGCAGCGGCAGTTATTCGAAATGGCTGCCGGAAAGGCATCCCTGGATCTCTTCAGCCCAAGCTCCGACAATCTCGGCGAATATCTGAAGCAGAACGTTTACAAGAAATACGATTTCAAAAAGATGGCCCAGACGGGTTTGCTGGAAATTATGCCGGAAATGATCGACGACTCTGGATTGTTCGTGTGGTTGGGAAGCAACGTCGGCGTGCTGGCTTACAATTCGAGGCTCGTCCCCGCCGCCAAGGCGCCCACGAACTGGGAGAGCTGCCTTGATCCACAATGGAAAGGAAAAATTGCCGTGGACACCCGGCCCAACACCTTGAGCTGGCTCGTGCCTGCCTGGGGCGAGGAAAAGGTTTTGGACTTTGCGCGGAAGTTAAAAGCCAACGAGCCGCTGTGGGTTCGCGGTCAGACTGCCCATATGCCACGACTCGCGGCCGGCGAGTATCCGATCCATTGCAGCATGTATCTCCATACCGCACAGCGGACCTTGCTGGGAGACCCCACCCTGCCGGTCAAAATAGTAGTGCCCAACCCGGTGCCGCTAACTTCACATGAGCCGGAGGGGGTCTATGTCGGAGCCAAGCATCCCAACGCTGCGCTCTTATGGATTGAGTTTGTTGCTTCCAACGAGGCGCAACAGATCGTCGACTCTATAGATCCGGGCAAGGCATCGTTTCTCGTCGAAGGCACGATTGGTCAGAAACTGCTAAAAGGCAAGAACGTTTCTTTATGCGGAGGCTCGTGCCGAGATCGGCAAAGCGAGTACATGGAACGGATCGCTGTGAGTGCCTGGGGACTGCCGAAGGTGGGGGAAGCCCCCAAAAAGTGATTCACCAAAGCTGCGAACCGCTCCGGCAAAGCTTGATGGAAGCGCCGGGATAAACGCCTTTGGGAATCCTTTGAAGCTCGGATTTGTAAACGAAGCTTTGAGTGGGCACGGCACAAGGCTGCCTCAATCCATAAAAAAAGGACTCCTATTTAGCGTTATAGTCTTTCTGCTGTTTTGGTTTATCCTGCTTCCGTTGTTCATGGTCATAATGGTGAGCTTTCGTTCCGGCTCGCCGTTAGACCTGGGCCCTTTCACTCTTCAGAACTATCTTCTGACCTATAGCTATCCGCTCACTTACAAGACCCTGCTCAACTCAATCCTCTACGCGGGCGCCAGTCTTGTTTTGGTAATGAGCGTTGCGACCCTCTTCGCCTGGTTGATTGAGCGCACCGACATGCCGTTTCGAGGTTTAGCTTGGACGTTGATCCTCCTTCCCATCGGCATGCCTTCCTTCCTCCTCACCATGAGCTGGATACTGCTGCTGAATCCAACCGTAGGAATGCTGAATGTGCTTTTGCGGTCGATTCTGGAGTTTTTCGCCTTACCGGTCCAGACCGGTCCATTCAATATCTACTCTCTGAGCGGAATGATCTTCGTCAACAGCATCACTGGCTTGACGACGGTTTTCTTACTTATCGTCGGCGCTTTTCGCCTGGTTAACCAGGAGATCGAGGATGCCGCTCTAGTCTCGGGAGCCAATTCGCGCAGAACCCTCTTTTCAGTCACGCTCCCTATTCTTTTGCCGACTCTGACCGTCGCCGCCCTTTATAAGTTCGCCGGTGACCTCAACGACATGGATATCCCGCTTTTATTGGGCTTGCAGCCGAGGATCTATGTTCTACCGACGCTGATCTTCTACAGCGCCTTCTATGGCACTCCAGTCCAGTGGGGCCTCGCGACGGCGTTGTCCTCCCCTTTTATTGTCATTGCCGTTGCGCTGACGTACGTCTATTTCCGCGTCATTATCCGGCAGGCCGAGGCTCAAAGGTTCGTGACGGTTACGGGGAAGCGCGCGCAGGTGCGAAGAGTTCAACTCCGTGGATGGCGCTATCCGGCATTCGCGCTTTTCCTTGTTTATTTTTTGTTGAGCACCGCCATACCTTTGCTCGTACTGCTGTGGGCATCGCTTCTTCCCAGCTACCGTCCGTTTTCCTGGGACGTCGTCAACCTCTTGACGTTACGCAACTACATGGAAATATCTGCATGGCCCGAGATAGGCCGGGTCGTGGTGAATACAATCGTGATCGGCGGGCTCACAGCCGCTTTCACGATGCTGGTAGCCTTTTTTATCTCGTGGGTTGTCGTTCGTTCAGGTCTGCCGGGGCGATTCTTTCTTGACGCGACAGTTTTTATCCCTCATGTGCTTCCGGGATCTGTTGTCGCTGTGGGACTCGTCTTCACCTACCTACATCCGTCCCTGAGATGGCTTCCGGTTTACGGAACCGTATGGATCATGATGGTAGGCCTGCTGGTCAGTTACTTGCCCTTTTCGACAAGACTCATGAACGGTGCCTTGACGCAAATTCACCGGGAGCTCGAAGAAGCAGGCGTGGTCTCCGGGGCCGCGCACCTGAGGGTACTGACCAAAATCACTCTGCCTTTGGTGCTGCCCCCGTTTCTCATGGGGTGCATATGGGTGGCCGCCCATGCGTTTCGCAGCCTCAGTATTCCACTCATGCTGAGCACGAAAGATACAGCTACGATCAGCGTTTTTCTCTTTCAACTTTGGGATACGGAAGGGAATTTTTCGGGAGCCGCAGCTTTAGGGATGTTGCTCGTTCTTTTCACAATGCTCCTGACCTTCCTGTCGCGCCGCTTCGTCCAGCACGCCTTCAGCAGTTGGGAGAGAGAATCCGCTTAGATAATGCTTCTCCCCTGCGTTACGAGACCAACGCCTCGAAGCTGTTGACATCGCTCGTGTCAGAATGGTTGGATACGCTTGCTCTAGCTTAGCCAGTTAAAGAGTAGGAGGACGGTCATGGCAGAGATTGTCGTTGGGATTGGAACATGTCACAGCCCGCAGCTCAAAATTCCCCTCGAGAAGTGGGATACCATGCGGGTGAAGGATGAGCGCGATCCGAGACTTGACTATCAAGGCTTGCTGCGCGGTGCAGATCCCAGGTTCGCTGAACGGGCGACATTGGAGA
>JBOHVR010000778.1:0-8107 GCA_050735755.1 Binatia bacterium | reverse complement strand
GCGCAAGGGTTTTAGAGAAGAGGACTTTGCTCTAAGACATCCTGGCGGAACTTTGGGGCGCAGGCTGCTGCTACGGGTTCACGATCTCATGCACAGCGGAACCGCCATGCCGGTCGTGGATCGAGACACCCCCATTAAGGAAACTCTACTCGAAATCACTTCAAAGCGTCTAGGTGTGACCGGGGTGGTGGACGAGAAGGGCGAATTAGTGGGAATCATAACCGATGGCGACCTGAGAAGAGCGCTGGCAAGGCAAGGAGATATTTTTCGCTTGAGCGCGAAAGACCTTATGACGAAAGGCCCCAAGACCATAGCACTCGACGCACTTGCGGCGACTGCCGTGGCCATCATGGAAGAGCATTCGATTACCTCGCTGTTCGTGCTTGGGCAGGGAGGAAAAAAGCCCGCCGGCATTGTCCACCTTCATGACCTCCTGAAGGCCGGAATTGTCTAAGGGACGTTCTGCGCGCAACCTGCCGGCGCGACTCAAGCGCAAGGCGCGCGCGATCAGGTTACTGATCCTCGACGTGGACGGCGTGCTCACGGATGGCGGCATCGTGATCAATGATCGAGGGGAAGAGAGCCAACGCTTCGATGTTCGTGATGGCCAAGGAATCAAACTTCTTCAGGATAATGGGATTGCCGTAACGCTGATCACGGGACGCTTCTCGAAAGCGGTAAGTCACCGCGCGCGCGACCTCGGAATTCGCATCGTTTATCAGCGCGTCCGCAACAAGCTCAAGGCTTATGCCAAACTCAAAGCCAAAACCGGGTGCCAAGATGGTGAAGTCGCTTTTGTCGGAGATGATCTCGCGGATCTGGCGCTTTTGCGCCAAGTAGGACTCGCGATCACGGTCGAGGATGGCTGGAAGGAACTGAAGCCAAGAGTGGACTACGTCACCCAACATAAAGGCGGTCGAGGAGCCGTCCGGGAGGTGGCAGAGCTTTTGCTGAAGGCCCAGGGAAAGTGGAGGCAGCTGTTTTCCGATCGGTTTTAGCGCTCGCAAAATCCGTGCCTACCTTTACACCATCATACAAAGATGCTATTTTTCTCTTCGTTTTGATGCTGTTTCAGGTCAGTTGTGACGCGACGACGAACAAGGATGATTCTGCTTCTTGCCACTCTCATCAGCCTGGCCGGGACGGGGTACAAGGTGGGTGAGGTTATGTGGTTAAGAAAGATGCGCGAGATTGAGAAAAATCCCCTCGAGTTGCTGGATACCTTGCCTGAGGCCGCTCTGCACGTCAAAGAATTCCACCGCAGCGAAGTTGCGAATGGTCGTAAAGTATGGGAAGTGGCGGGCAAAGAAGCGCGCTATCTGCGCGCGGACAAAGAAGTTGTGATGCAGCAGCCAAGCTTTGCCTATTTTGGCGAGAAGGGCGAGACTCTCGAAGCCAGGGCGGACGAAGGACACATCTACATGGCCGAGAAAGAAATCGACCGCATGGAGATGTTCGGCGATATCAGGATTGGTTATCAGGGCTTCCTCTTGCGGACGGATAAGATTGTTTATTTCAGGGAAAAGAACCAAGTCATTCTTCCCGGCAAGGTTACGATCAAGGGCGAAGGCCTCGAGGTCGAGGGGGTAGGTATGACGATTGCTTTACAAGAGGAAAGACTCAGATTAGACAGCAAAGTAAAAACCAGGATTGAACCCGGACGATTAGGTAATAAGCTGAAAGCTCAAGAAAAAAGAGATGAGAAGAAAAATTAGCCTAGGGCGCGCGGCGGTTGGCGTGGTTGGGACCGTGGGGATTCTCCTTTTGTTTTTGCTGCATTCGTACGCAGCCGAAGAAAGCGTCAAGCCAAACAACGAGCCGTCCGCAAAAGCAAAAAAGAAGGAACAGGCGAGCGGTTTTAAGTTCGACAAGGAGGCGCCGATCGTCATTACCTCCGACCGAATGGAACTGGATCGCAAAAAGGGTAGGGTCACCTACACGGGGCGCGTGGTCGCGGTTCAAGGGGAAATGACCATGCGCAGTCAGACACTGACCGCTTCCTATTCTGAAGACCTCAAGAAGATGAAGCAGATCGTCGCCGAAGGCAATGTTCATATTATACAAACAGACCGAATCGCGACGGGATCGAAGTCCGTCTTTAACGGAGATGCTCAGACCATTACCCTCACGGGCACTCCCGCTATGGTGAAGCAGGGAAACAATGAGGTGATCGGGCCGCGCATCATCTTTTTTATCGAGGAAGATCGTGCGATCGCGGAAGGGGAAGGAAGCGATCGCATCAAGGCCACGATTTTCCCAGAGGAATTGAAAAAGAAAGAAAAGGCCGGAGCGTCGGCAAGCAAGTAGCCATGAGCGCTCTTAGGGCAGAAGGGGTGGTCAAGTCTTATAACCGTCGCCGGGTCGTTGACCATGTCAATCTTGAAGTTCGGGATAGAGAAGTGGTGGGGCTTTTGGGACCAAACGGGGCAGGTAAGACCACCACCTTCCATATTATGGTCGGGCTCGTGCGGCCTGACGAAGGAAAGATTTTTCTGAACGAGAGTGATATCTCGCAACTGCCCATTTACAAGCGGGCGCGCTCCGGCATTAGCTACCTGCCGCAGGAGTCGTCGGTTTTTCGCCGTCTAACAGTCGAGGAAAACTTGCTCGCGATCCTGGAAACCCTGGACATTGGTGCGGAGGAACGAGCGGAACGTTGCCGCGAATTGATGCGCCTATTGGGGATCACCCATCTGGCTACACATAAAGCCTACACTCTTTCCGGGGGAGAAAGGCGGAGAGTGGAAATTGCGCGCGCGTTGGTTTTGTCTCCGGCCTTTGTTCTTTGGGACGAGCCGTTCACCGGCATTGACCCGATCGCGGTGTCGGAAATTCAAAAAATTATTCGCAAGCTCACGCGCATGGGTATTGGCGTTCTGATCACGGACCACAATGTTCGCGAGACGTTGGGGATCTGCGACCGCGCCTATATTCTCAACGACGGCGTCATCCTAGAAGAAGGGCGACCGCTGCAGATTGCCGCCAGTGCTAACGCCCGGCGCGTCTATCTCGGCGAAGCTTTCAGGCTGTAACCCCGGCTATGGCATTAGAGATCCGACAGGTTCAAAGGCTGGCACAGCAGTTGGTCATGACGCCACAGCTGCAGCAGGCGATCAAGCTGTTGCAGCTTTCGCGTCTCGAGCTAGAGGATTTGATCTCACAGGAACTCCAGGAAAATCCAGCCTTGGAAGAGGCCGGCCCCGAGGAACGCGAAGACGAAGATAAAAACAATCTTGCCGAGGAGGAGCCCAAAGCGGAGCCGGACGTTACGCGCGAAGTCAGAGCCCAAGACGATCCGGTTTCTTTAGATTGGCAGGATTACCTCGAGACCCATTCCAACGCAATTCATGGTTCGTTAACGGAAGGAGCTCTCCGCGACGATGACGATGCGCCGCCCTCCTGGGAGACGCTGCTGGCCAAGAAGACTTCTTTGGAAGAACATCTCCTGTGGCAGCTCAACATGTCCAAAATGATCGACGTAGAGCGGGCGATCGGTCATCAAATCATCGGCAACCTGGATGAGAGGGGTTACGTCGCCATGTCCCTGGAGGAAGTGCGCGACGCGGTTCAGGAGGCGGGCCTAGCGGTCTCCATCGAAGAGGTGGAAGCGGTGCTGAAAAAGATTCAGCTCTTTGATCCGGTGGGCGTTGCGGCCCGAGACCTCCGGGAGTGCCTGCTGGCGCAATTAGGAAGCCGCGATCTAGGTTCCAGCCTCGCGGCCCGGATCATCGCCGACCACCTGCAGCAGCTCGAGTCGAAGCGCTACGACAAAATGGCGCGCGAGCTTAACGTCACGATTGAAGAGATTATAGAAGCTGCCCATCTCATTACCTCCCTCGAACCCAAACCGGCGCGCGGTTTTGATACCGAGGAGGCGCGCACGATTATTCCCGACGTTTCCGTGGAGAAGATCGGCGATGAATATGTCATTTTTTTGCGTGACGAGGGACTGCCGCGTTTGCGGGTCAGCACGTTGTACCGGCGCTTGGCCAGCCAGGGCGGGGATCTAGCGGGCCAGGCCCGAGAATACCTCAAAAAGAAGGTGCAGGCGGCCACGGAACTGGTGAAAAGCATTCATTGGAGGCAGCAAACCCTTTATCGCGTTACCCAGAGCATATTTAAGTTTCAGCGTGATTTTCTGGACCATGGCGTGAGCCATTTGCGCCCCATGGTCCTCAAGGATGTGGCGCAGGATATCTCCATGCATGAGTCTACTGTCAGCCGGGCCACCGCCAACAAGTACGTGCACACGCCGCAGGGTGTTTTTGAATTGAAGTTTTTCTTCCAAAGTGGCCTGCGAGTCGGCAACGGCGAGGATGTGGCTTCGGAAACGGTCAAAAACAAGATCCGGGCGATGATTTCCGCTGAAGATCCCAGAAAACCCTACAGCGATCAGTATATCGCCCGGCTTCTGAATCAGGAGGCAATTGGCATCGCGCGGCGCACCGTCGCCAAATACCGCGAGGCCATGGGGATTCTTCCCTCTTCCAAACGACGCCAACCTCATCTGTTCAAGTAAAGTTGTTCGCGAGTGAGCAAATGGCGGACGTGAATGTTGCGGTTACTTTTCGCCACACTCAACCTTCCCCGGCGTTGAGAAGCTACGCGGAGGAGAAGTTCAAGAAAATCGGCAAATACTTTTACCGTCCGCTAGAGGCTCATTTGGTGCTCGCGGTGGACTCCAAAAACCGCCACCTTGCCGAGGTGACGCTGCAAACTCGGCGTCTGACGCTCCATGGCCGCGAGGAGACCGCGGATCTCTATTCGGCCATTGATTTGGTTATCGATAAGATCGAACAGCAGATCCGCAAGGATAAGACAAAGTTGCAGAAGAAAAGGACCAAAGTTTGAAGATCACGGACTTCCTAGACGCCGATAGGGTTATCCCTCATCTTCAGGGGCGGGACAAAACCTCTGTCGTCAAAGAAATGGCGGAGTGGCTGGTGCGCTCGCTTCCCGTGTTGGACTGCGAAAAGTTGGTGAAGGTGCTGCTCGAGCGAGAAAAGATCGGCAGCACCGCGATTGGGGAGGGTGTGGCGATTCCGCATGGTAAGCTGCTCGAGATTGACCGAGTGCATGGGGTGTTTGCACGCAGTCCCGAGGGCGTGGACTTTGACTCCGTCGATGGCTACCGGACGCATCTTTTTTTTCTCCTCGTCGCACCGGAAAACTCTCCCGGAGACCACTTGAAAGCGTTAGCCCGCATCTCGCGACTTCTGCAAGACGCGGAGTTTCGCGCCCGGCTGATGAAAGCGAGTTCTGCGGCGGAGCTTTTCAACGCGATTACAGCCGAAGACGAGAAGGTGTAGATCAAAGCGCAGCGGCCCTTGATCCCAAGGGGCTTTTCCTGGCGGTCAGGGAGCAGAACGGGTTGCATCTTCCATGAAAGATGGGCTGGATATCATTGTTGTCACCGGTCTTGCCGGTTCGGGAAAGAGCCACGTGATCCGCGTGTTGGAAGATAACGGGTTTTTTTGCATTGACAATCTGCCCGTGGTTCTTATTCCGAAGTTCATCGAGCTCTGCCAGCAGTTCCGGGAAGGCATTACCCGCATCGCGCTGGGAATCGATCTCCGCGAAGGTCACTTCTTCGAATCCTGGCCTGACGTCTTGGCTGAACTGCGCGCGGCGGAACATCGGGTGCAGGTTCTGTTCCTGGATGCGGATGACGAGGTGCTGCTCAGGCGCTTCAGCGAGACCCGCCGGCCGCATCCGCTCGCCCAGGGAGGCTCCATACAAGAAGGAATTGCACGAGAACGCAAAGCCCTGGAGGGGATGCGCGCCTTGGCCGACAAGGTGCTGGATACGAGTCGCTTCAACGTGCACGAGTTAAAACGCGAGATCGAGCAGGTCTACGGGCAAATTTTGAGCCCGCAAAAAATGAGTCTTTTTTTAACTTCCTTTGGCTACAAGTATGGCATTCCGCATGACACGGACATGATCTTTGACGTGCGCTTCTTGCCCAACCCTTTTTTTGTCGATCACTTGCGCAACAAAACCGGATTAGACGCGGAGGTCGACGAGTACGTCATGAAACGCGAGGAGACCGGGATCTTCTTGGACCGTCTGGGCGCGCTCCTCGAATTTACCTTGCCCCAGTACGAGCGCGAGGGGAAAAGCAGCCTGACTTTGGCGCTGGGGTGCACCGGGGGAAGACACCGATCGGTGGTTTTGGTGGAAGAGCTGAGGCGCCGCCTCGACGCGGGGCGCTTCCGGATTCACGTAAGGCACAGGGACATTGAACGGTAGGCGCGTCGTGAAGGTCGTCAAAAGATTCGAGATCCAAAACAAGCTCGGGTTACACGCGCGCGCGGCTGCCACGCTGGTGCAAACGATTAACCGTTTTTCCGCCGAAGTAAAAATCACCAAGGACGGTCAGATCGTCGACGGGAGAAGCATCATGGGCTTGTTGACCCTGGGGGCTGCTAAGGACACCAAAATCCAAGTGGAAGCCAGGGGGAAGGACGCCGAAGAAGTGGTCCGGGCGATCGAGAGGCTGATCGACAAGAAGTTTCACGAGGAAGCGTGAGTTTGAGGTCGCTGCGGAGCGAGTTGGAAGGTCACGAGCTTGATTCGCCTGAGGGTATTCGTTATAGGGTTTTGATTCCGCGTGCGGAGCAGGAATTTGAGGAGGATCGTTGAATGGCGCCGAAAAATTTTCTTTTTACTTCAGAATCGGTATCCGAGGGACATCCGGACAAGATGTGCGATCAGATCTCCGATGCCATTCTGGATGCCCACCTGGCCGAGGATCCCGACAGCCGCGTAGCCTGTGAGGCTCTGGCCAAGACCGGGATGATCGTGGTGGCCGGAGAAATCACGAGCAAAGCCAGAGTGAGTTACAACGAGATCGCGCGCGATGTGGTCCGGGAAATCGGTTACACGGATTCCGCGATCGGTTTTGACAGCAACACGTGCGCGATCATCACCGCCGTCGAGCGACAATCGCCCGACATTTCGCAGGGCGTGACCGAAGGTGAAGGGTTGCATAAGGAGCAGGGCGCGGGCGATCAAGGGATGATGTTCGGCTTCGCGTGCGACGAGACGCCCGAGCTGATGCCGTTTCCGATTCAGATGGCCCACAGCCTGGTGAAATACTTGGCCAAGATCCGCAAGGGTGGCGAGGCGCCGTTTATCAGGCCCGATAGCAAGTCGCAGGTCACGGTCGAATATCGGGACGGCAGGCCCGTGCGTGTCTCCAGTGTCGTGATCTCCACCCAGCATTCCCCCGAGGTCGAATACCTTAAACTCAGGGAGACCGTCATCGACGGCGTGATCCGCGCGGTGATTCCGCACGACTATCTTGACAAGAATACAGTTTATCATGTCAACCCGACGGGTCGGTTCGTCGTCGGCGGCCCTCAAGGTGACTGCGGCTTAACGGGGCGGAAAATCATCGTCGACACTTACGGCGGTATGGGACGGCACGGCGGCGGCGCTTTCTCCGGAAAGGATCCCTCGAAAGTAGACCGCAGCGCGGCCTATATGGCGCGCTATATCGCCAAAAACATCGTGGCGGCAGGTTTGGCCCGGCGCTGCGAGGTGCAGCTCGCTTACGTTATCGGTGTTGCCGACCCGGTCTCCATTACGGTGGACACGTTTGATACGGGGGTGGTCGCCGAAACTGAGCTGGCCCGGGTGATTCGGGAAGTGTTCGATCTGAAACCGAAGGGCATCATTGACACGCTCGCCCTCAAGCGGCCCATTTATCAGCCCACGGCTGCCTACGGCCATTTTGGTCGGACTGCCGAGAATGGCTGCTTTAGTTGGGAGAAGACCGATCGGGTGGCGGACTTGAAGAAGGCCGCGGGCCGCGGGTGAGCGTATTTTGGCGGGGAGGAAGGATTTAGGAATGACTGGAAAAAAATATGATATCCGGAATTTGAAGCTGGCGCAGGCAGGTCGAAAGCGCGTGCTTTGGGCAGGTCAGGATATGCCGGTACTGGCGCGGGTGCGCGCGCGCTTCGAAAAAGAAAAGCCGTTTCGCGGCCTGCGCTTCTCGGCGTGTCTTCACGTCACGGCCGAGACCGCGAACTTGGTTCAGACCCTGAAGGCCGGCGGAGCTCAGGTGGTCCTATGCGCCTCTAATCCGTTATCGACGCAAGAC
>JBOHVR010000777.1:0-11100 GCA_050735755.1 Binatia bacterium | reverse complement strand
GAATTTCACCAGCGGTAGCGGATTCCGCTTCGCGCACCACTTCTGCTGTACTCATGGTCAATCCTCCTTAACGATATGATCTTTGCCCGGCCTCCCTCTTTTAAGCACAATGTGGCTCCGATTGTCTAGTCTAGCAGGTTGTTGAAAAACCCTTTCGGAGTCCTTCGACGGTGCTCAGGACGAACGGAGGGGAATTGATATTGGGATGATTTTCCGTTCATGCTGATGAGGCTCTCGAAGCATTCCCAGTCTTTTTTCAGCAGCCTGTTAAGGCCTTGTACAACGACCCCGCTTCAATGGACGGCCCCAGTCGGTAATCGAAGAGGCGTTACGGAACTATCAGGGCGGTAAAGTGCTGAGTCAGGACCGTTTTCAAATCCCCATGGTGGAACCCAATCGGCAGCTCCGCCTCGTAACGGCAACTCTGCCGGGTGCCGGTGAAATCATTCGCGTCAATCCGCAATATCGCGGCGCCCCCGATACCCACGTTAACTTGCTCTTCGATGAAAAAAGCGGCGACTTACTGACCGTTGTGTCCGGTGGAGAGCTTAACGTCTGGCGCACCGGCGCGCCGGCCGGGATTGCGGCCCGCTATCTGGCCACCAAGGGGCGCGAAGCTTCTCGGGCTTTTGGGCAGCAGCCGCCAGGCCAGAGGGCAACTGACTTCCATTTCAAGGGCCATACCCTCTCTGGAGGTTCGGGTTTTCAGTCCAACCGAAGAGCACCGCAGAAGTTTCGCGGAACGGATGAGTTCCTGGCTTGGAATCAAACTTGAGGCGGTGGATTCTGCGCGGGAAGCGGTCGAAAGCGCCCAGATCGTGAGCTTGGCGACCAACTCGCGCGCGCCGTGCTTCAGCCTGAATGGATTGTTCCCGGAACACTGGTCATTTCTATCACGAGCGGTCAACTTCCTGCCGAGTTAGTGGCGCGCGCGCGTCATTGTCAGTTGGAAAGACGAGCTTCTGGAAGGCAGCGCGCCGCGCGAGCCATGCTCAAGCATGATCGCGGCGGGAAGTTGGTCGGGAGAAAAAATTGCGGCAGAATTCGGCGACGTGATCTTAGGCAAACTACCCGGGCGCGTAAACGAAACCGACACCATTGTTTTCGAATCCTCGGGCCAGCCCGCGTGGGATGCTGCTGCCGCCGCCTGGGCTTACCGGTGGGCGTTGGAACGCAAAGCCGGAAAAGAGTTTTCGCTGACGTAGTCCCGTCGTTGGGCAGTTTAGGGTTTCGAGTTTTCCGCACGTCTCGCGCGCCCTTTTTCATCCTCTGCCTCCGCTTTGATCTTGCCGCGTAGGGCGCGCTACGAATATACTCTGACTTTCATCTTTCAATCGTAAGGGAGTCCAGGAATGTCTGCTGAAACGAATCAACCGCAGTCACCCGGCGCGCTGGCGGGGTTGAGGGTGCTCGATCTCACCGGACGCATGGGAGGATACTGCGGCAAGCTGCTGGCAAATCTCGGGGCAGAGGTCGTACTGGTCGAGCCTCCTGGCGGCGATCCGATGCGCCGCGAGGGGCCTTTTAAAAATGACGTGCCCCATGCGGAAGGAAGCCTTTCTTTTGCCGCGCGCCATACCAATAAACGCGGCATCGTCCTTGATTTGGAAATAGAGGAGGGCCGCCAAACCCTTTGCCGTCTCGCTGCCGGCGCTGATGCGTTGATCGAGGACCGCGGCCCGGGACATCTCGAGCGCATCGGACTTGGCTATAGCATGCTCCAGGCCATTAATCCCGCCTTGGTGATGACCTCGATTACAGGGTTCGGTCTGTCCGGACCTTACCGAGACTTTAAGGCGCCGAGTATCGTCGCCTTCGCCATGGGAGGCTTGATGGCGGTCTGCGGCCATCCCGGAAAGGCGCCACTCGCGGGTCCATGCGATGTCGCCTACCATCTCGGCTGCATCCATGCCGCTTTCGGAACTCTGCTCGCTCTTTACAATCGGCGCGGCTCGGGTAACGGCGATCACGTCGAAGTTTCCCTACAGGATGTGCTGGTGGCCGATCCGTTTCTCAAGCTGATCACTCGCTACAGTGTAAACGGCGAGATCCAGCAACGCACGGGTCATAGCCAGGCCACAACCGTTGCCGACACCTACAAGTGCAAGGACGGTTATATTCGTCTGTTCGTCAATCAGGCCGACCACTGGCGGCGCTTCGTCGAATGGCTGGGAAGCCCCGCCGAGCTCACCGACCCAAAATTAGAGAATGTGCAGAACCGCTTTCCGCTGCGGCCCCTGCTCGATCAGCTCATTGAAGAGCGCACGATGGGCTACGAGAAAAAGAAATTCTTCGAGGAGATGCAATCGCAGCGTTTAGCGGCCGCGCCGATCCACGCACCCAGCGAGTTCTTGAAAGACGAGCAAACCCAGCACCGGCGTTACGTAGTCGAGGTTAACCATTCATATTTGGGCCGGCATCGCATTCCCGGTGATCCTTACTGGCTGTCCGAAAGTCCGTGGCGCGTCGAGCGCGCTGCTCCTCTCATTGGCGAGCACCAGCCGGCCATAACTCAGGACTTCGCCTCCCCTTCTCCTTGGCTTAGCGAACTCGCGCACTCTCACGACCATCCACACGGCGCGCATTCATTGCCCTTCCAGGGGATACGGGTCGTCGCGTTCCCGACCGGAGTTGTGGGCCCAAGTCTAACAAGCTTGCTCGCAGATCAAGGAGCGGAAGTCATCGCGATCGAGTCGGGCCAAACCGCTCCGCGCAATGTCCATCGCGGCCAGCGCTACCAGGTCGCGTCCGACGTCGTCAACGCCCGCAACAAAAAGCGCGTCTCCATTAACATGAAAACTTCCGAGGGGCGTGAGATTGCCGCAAGATTGATTGCCCGCGCCGATGTTTTGGCCGAGAATTTTAGCGCGCGCGTCATGGCAAGCTGGAAGCTTGACTACCCACGCGTGCGCGAGATTTGCCCCGATATCATCATGGCAAGTCTCCAGGCCTTCGGTAATTCAGGACCACGCAAAGAGTACGTCAGCTTCGGTCCAATTCTCCTGGCCTTCTCCGGCATGACCTATCTCTGGCGTGATCCCGAGGTGGAGCGCCCGGGCGCAGCGTCACAAACGGCTTTTCCCGATTACATTGCTCCGTCTTTCGGCGCCCTCGCGATTCTGGCCGCTCTGCACTACCGCGCGCGAACCGGCAAAGGCCAGTATATCGACCTCTCACAGGCTGAAACCGCGGCTTCCATGATCGGCCCTGCCTACCTGGAATCACTCCTCAACAATCGCGAGCCCCAGCCACAAGGCAACTTCAGTTCCTCGGCCGCGCCGCATGGCTGTTACCGCTGCAAAGGAGACGACCGCTGGTGCGTGATTTCGGTTCAGACGCAAGAAGAATGGGACCGATTCTGCGACGTGGTAGGACATCCGGAGTGGCGTTCTGATCCTCGCTTCGCCGATCTTCGCGCGCGCGTCGCGCACCGCAAGGAATTGAATGCTTTAGTTGAAACTTGGACGGCAAAGTTCACGCCTTATCAGGTGATGCAGATACTCCAACGCGACGGGGTAGGCGCCGGCGCGGTGCAAACCGCGGAAGATCTGTATCGCGACCCCCATCTGCGCGAACGCGGCTTTGCGCAAGAGGTCTATCACTCCAGCGCAGGTTGGATAACGCAGGTGGGCCCGACGGTTTGGCTGTCCCAGAAGCCGGATTCGCTGCGTTACGAATCGCACGAACCCGGCCAAGACAACGAGGCTGTTTTGGGTGAACTGCTGGAAATACCCAGTGAGAAAGTTAAAGCTTTGGTTGAACAAGGGGTGTTGCGCTGATTGCCATCATTAACTTCCCACGTTTCCTCGCACGATGCTAAAAAACGATCCGGAATGCTTCGAGAGCCTCATGAACGGAAAACGACTCAATGATATCAAAAGCCCTCCGTTCGTCCTGAGCTTTGTCGAAGGACTCCAAGAGAGTATTTCTGCAACGTGCTACGTCAGGCGGCGCCCCTCAAAGGAAATAATCCTCACCACGCGGAACGGACCTCAGCCCGGCGTTTCGATACCGACCAATAGGAATCTTACAAACCTTTGCCGAACTTCATCTCCTCAACCAACGTCGGCAAGTAAGCGCCGATGATCGCCGGCGAACCGCGCCGCACCTGCGCTAATCCGCGCTTCAGAGCCGGACCCACGTCTTCAGGTTCTTTGACAATTTCGCCGTAGCCGTTGGCTGCTTCTGCGAGCTTGGCGAAATCGGGCGGAGGATCGAAGATGCCTCCTTCATAATTATCGCTTCGGGTCGCAACGCCATCTGGGTAAGTCGCTTTCAGGCCGCGGGTTCCTGTGCTGTAGGAGCGGTTGACGAACACTACAGTCAAGAATGGCGCCTTGTAATGCGACGAGCACCAAAGGGCCGGCAGCGGGGTGCCGAACATCAAGTATCCATCTCCCGTCGTGAGAACGACGTCGCGATCAGGACGCGCCAGTTTGGCGCCAAACGCGGCGCCAGCACCGAATCCTCCCGAGGAACCGCCGCTAGCGAAATAGGTTCCTGCTTGGCTCCGCCCGTGATGGTCGATGACGTAACCCGAGTTGCTGAGAGCGTCGTCGATCACAATCGCATCGGGCTCGAGAACTTTGCCCAGTTGATACGCAACCCAGCGGGGATGAAGAGGCCTGCGCCCGCCGGCTTCATTGCCAATTTTTTCGCACTGGGCTTCGATCTCCCGCTTGCGCGCTTCCAAACGCGCGCGCCGGTCGGCAATGCGGCTCATGTCGCTGCGGCTAAGCAAACCTGTGGCCGCTTCGTAGATAGCGCGGGCAGCGGAAGCGGGGGTCACGGGAAGCCATAGATCCGCGCAATGCTCGATGGTCTTGTAGCGAGATAAGACGGGATCCGGATCTACCCAAATGATTTTCGCTTCCGCGGCAGGCGATTCCTTCGGTGGAATGAAAGGCACCGGCTCTTCCAGAATGAGCAAAGCGTCGGCATCCTGCGGGTCCGGCCCGGTGCCGAAAAGCGGATGGGTGGCCGGAAAGTTCATCCGGTCCGCCCGATAGGTGTCCATCACCGGCAGAGCCAGAAGCTCGGCCAGAAGAACGAGCGCCTCTACCGACTCCGGATTGCGACCCGATTTAGCCGTGCAGATACAAGGGTTGCGCGCTTCGATCAGCCACTGCGCAGCCTTGCGCGCATCGGAGGGATCAGGCCACGCCGGTCGCGCAAGCCCAAGCTCATCGCGCGTGGGAAAACGCGTGTTGCCTGAAAACCTGAGCATGGCCGTCTCTCGCGGCACGGTTAAATAGACCGGTCCCTTGGGTTCACTCATCGCCAGTTGCAGCAGACGGCTGACAATCAGACCCGGGTTGTCCTGGTGCTCTAAGCGATGATCGGCCTTGGTGTATTGGCGCACAATTTCCCCTTGATCTCTTGGCTCCTGTACCCACTGGACGCCGCTATTCCGCGATCCTGCCATCGACCCGGGATAAGCGCGTGGTCCGGTTCCCGCAGTGATTAACACAGGATAGGGTCCACGCCAGGCCGTGTGTATGGCGCCTCCGTAATTCAAGGTGCCTACATCGACATGGACGGCTGTTGCCGCAGGCTGATTGGAAACCATGGCACTACCCAACGCGGCATTGAGCGCGACTGCCTCGTGAAGGACGGTGATCAAGCGCGGGGCCGGCCAGCCTTTTTGTTGCGCTTTAGCTACGCTCTCCTGCCAGAAGGCGATTTCCGAGCCTGAAACGAAGAAGAGATGCTCGACGCCGCCCAACTTCATCGCCGCCACCAGAGCGTCGGACCATTCCTCTGCGCCGTATTCTTTCCAGCGAGGATCTGCCGGCATTCTTTCACTCATGGTTCAGCTCCTTCTATCGTTGCATTGATTAATGAGTGCGGTTGTGCACTCTTTAACGCCCGGCGTAACGGGCAGGAGACGGCGCAACGGTTGAGCTAGTCGAAGCAACAATCAACCTTTCAGCATTTCACTCCAGCACCCCTTCACCCGCGAGCGCGGCGATCTCTTCCGCGCTGTAGCCGAGAACTTCACGCAAAACCGGTTCGGTGTCGCGTCCAAGCTCCGGGAACTCCCAGTTGGGATTTACCGCGCAATTTCTAAAGCGGAGAGGAAAACCGGGCAGAACCACGCGCCCCAATCGTGGATTCTGCACCTCGACGATAAAACCGCGATCCTTGAGATGAGGGTCGGCAACCAGATCACCGCCGTTCTGGACCACGCCGCAGGGAATTCCGCGCCGCTGCAACAAATCCATAACCTCGTAGCAATCCCGCTCGAAGGTCCAGCGTTCAATCAACGCATCGAGTTCTTCGTGATAGCGCAGCCGCGCCTCAAGGGTCTTAAACCGATCATCTACACCAAGTTCTGCTCCGACTATCTCTGTTAAAGCAAGCCACTGCTGTTCGGTCTCTGCGGCAATCGCGCACCATCGATCTTCACCTTTGCAACGGTAGCAACCATGGGGGGCGGCATAGGGAGCAGCGTTTCCCATCGGCTCTACGTTTTTCCCGAGCGTTTCCGCTTCCGTCAGACTGGCTCCGATCATGAAAGCCGTAGCCTCGGCCTGTGACAAATCGATCGCCGCGCCCCGCCCGCAGCGCTCGCGGTACAAAACTCCTGCGACAATTAGAATGGCCGCAAACACTCCGGAAACGTAATCGGGGTAGACGGTCTGCGAACCGACGGGAGGATTGGTGTTGCCCGGATGATTCCACAGGTATGTAACCCCGGTAAAGGCGGTGATGTTGACCCCCACGGTTGAATAATGCCGTTTGGGTCCGGTGCAGCCGAGCCCCGGCATCCGCAACGTAATAATATCAGGCTTCACTTGGCAGAGGTCCTCATGAGCCAGTCCGAGTTTCGCCATGATGTCAATACTGAAATTATCGAGAACCGCGTCGGACCTGGATACCAGATCCTTAATGATGCCAGGACCCCGAGGCTTTTTGAGATTTACCGTGAGAGAACGCTTGTTGCGATTGAATTCAAAGAACCGGGGCGAACGGTTCGGGTCCTCGCCCGTGCCGAAAAACCTGAACGGGTCCAAGCCCCCGCGGCAGGATTCCACCTTGATCACGTCGGCCCCGAGCTCCGCAAGGAGTGTTGTTCCGTAAGGCCCGGCGAGCACGTGGTCGAAGCTGACGATTCTCATTCCTTTCAGAGGAGGATCGGCGGCCCGGCCTGCATTCGCTGTGTTTGATTCTTGCGCTGCGGTTCGTTCCCGAGTGACTCCATTTTCCCGCCAGCTCCCGAGGGCCGGGGCCGGGCTCACCTCCCGGCGCGAACCGTCGATCATATAAGGAGCCGCCGGCTGATGAACGGTTCCGCAATCAGGATATTCCACAGGGACGACAAAGCTACGGAAGCGAACGTGCGCGTCGGTAGTAAATCCCTTCGGCGTGTTCACCGGCACGCAAGGAAGTCCCTGGGACTGCAACAGCGAAGTCAGCTCTTCCATTGTGTGGCTTCGTGTAAAGGCTTCTACGAGGGGATTTAAGTAGTCGACACGCGCGCGGCGAAATAGATTGTTCTCCCATTCGGGCGCTTCCACTTCGGGCGGATGGTCGGTCCAAACCTGGAGAAAGAGCTTCCAGTGCTGTCGCGTCACATAGAGATAAACGAAACCGTCGCGGCAAGGAAAGATTCGCGCCGGCGCCACCTGTCCATGCTGGCTCCCCTGCCGTCTGACGAGTTGTCCTTCATTGGCGAAAACGCGTATTGTGTGCTCTTGTGTGGCCAAGGTCTCCTGCATCGCCGCATCAACGTAATCGCCCCTGCCGAGGCGGTTGCGCCGGTAGAGCGCGGCGAGGACCCCGAGCGCTGCGAACAGGCTAGTAAAGTAATACGCCTGAGTTTCCGGCGGCTTGCATGGAGGCAGAGACGGATCCCCGGCAATGTAGAGAAGACCGCCCATTGCGGCGGCAACAATGTCCGTACAGGCAAAATCTTTTCTCAGGCCGACCTGGCCGAACCCGCTGATCGAGCCTGTCACCAATCGCGGGTTGATCGAGGCCAGTTTATCGTAGCCCAGCCCCAGAGAATCCATGTAGCCCGGCGCGAAACTCTCCAGGACAACGTCGGCTTTTTCTAGCAGACGGAGGAATCCTTTTCGTCCGCTCTGTTCTTTCAAGTCGATCACGGTACTGGCTTTGTTGGCATTCAGGTGCGCGAATGGAATGCTCAACAAACCATTGGCGGACTCTTTGAAGGGCCGCAGTTTCCGAACCGGGTCTCCCTCGGGAGGCTCGATCTTGATCACTTCCATCCCGAGGTCGGCCAGGATCCTGCCGCAGAGCTGACCGCGCAAGTCCGTGAGATCGAGAGCCCTGTAGCCTTGTAAGAACGACGTTGTTGAAGTCATTAACTTATTTTCTCAGTTCCTATCTTTTGAAAACCAAATCGGAGCCCTTCGACCATGCTCAGGGCGAACGGTCAAGTACTAATGTGCTCACTTCGCAAACCGTTCGCGCTGAGGTTCTCGAAGCGTGAACGGTTTTCAATCGTCTGGCGCTCCAAATGACCATGGGGCCGACACAGACTTTGCCGTATTTCGATACGGTCAGAGAGAGGATTTGTTCCTTGCTATCTCTTTGGTTCATCTTTCACGTAGCCAACGTTGCCACCGCCCTTTTGCGACTGAAGGTAATTTTCGACGTCGCTCAGCGGATGCGTATAGTAACGCATGCGATGGGCGACAAGATCGTCCGCCCTGATCGCCGTTTGAAAATCGAGATCCTTTAACGTGTACCCGGCGATCTTCGCGTGCTCGAGCGTGATCGGATTGCGGCTGGCGATCTCCCGCGCCAGCTCCTCAACGAACTGCGTCAGCTCCTTTTCGGGAACGACTTTGGACACCAGGCCGGCGCGCTCAGCTTCTTCACCGGATAGGTGCCTTCCCGTCAGCTGAATGTAGAAAGATTTTTTCAGCGAGACCCCGCTATGAAAGAGCGTCGGTGTCGCGGTCGCACCGTAGCTCCCGCGCAGGATCTCCGGCATTCCGAATTTGGCTGTGTCCGCCGCCACCGTCAGCTCATGTCCGTTGACCAGCGCCAGACCTCCGCCGAGGCAGTATCCCTTTACCGCGGCAATGGTTATTTGGGGCATGCTGCGCATGAGCATGACAATATCCGCGACGCCTTCGAACTCAAACCACCTTCTACGGTGTCCGTACTGATCTCTCATCTCCCGGATATCTCGTCCTGAAGAATAGGAGTCCCCTGCTCCCGTTGTTACGACACAGCGGATCTTGGGATTTTCTCTGACGGACTTAAGAATTGCGCCGAACTCTCCCAGCAGGCCCGTGCTGAGGGCATTTTTCTTTTCCGGCCGGTTCAATGTCAGCCAGGCGATTCCTTCTTCTTCTGCACATTTGCTAAAACAACATTGTCAGGCATTGATCATCTCCTTGGGTTTGGTGTTCACTTTCATTGGGCGTGTTTGTGAAGTTTTGGGACGATGTGTAACCTTACGGTCCTTTAAATCCTCTTTGATCCCCCTTTTACAAAGGGGGAATTTTCTTCCGTGCGCCCCTCTTTCGCAAAGAGGGGCAAGGGGAGATTTTTCTAACCTTCAGCTCCAAAACCCCGGCGGCACCTAAAAAATTGCTTTGGCACAAGCTTTCCTACAGCCCTTCCATCAAGCCGCTGACTTTGGTTTTGGAAACGTAATGGTCCCAAATTTTTTGAATCACCGACATTTTTCTCCGTCCCGCCGCCACTCGATTGACCTCGTCCTCCGTATAGGCCCGCACGGGTCCCAGCGTGGAGGCCATGTAAAAGCGCAAGGCGCTTTCTTCCAGATCGATGCAGCCGGCAAACACCCACTCAATGGCCTCACCGCAGACGACTGAGCCGTGGCCGCGCAGAATTAACGCGTCGCGGGTTCCGAGAGCTTTTGCCACTGCATCACCCTGTTCGTTCGTGTGAATCAAGGCCGGATCCTGATAAACGGCAATCGGGCCGTGACCGAACAGCCCGCCTGGATTTGACGCTGGAACAAGCTCCTTGCCCGCCATGCTGAGAACCACGACCATGCGGTTGTGAAGATGAGCCACGCTGTTGACGTTCTTTCTGGCGCGATAAACGCGTGAGTGCATGGGAAGCTCTGACGGAAGGTCCCACTTTCCCTCAACTCGTTTTCCGTCGAGGTCAAACGTCACGACGTCGTCCGGCATCACCGCAGCCCTGCTAACTGGATGACCGTTGATCACAAAGCGATCGGTTCCCGGAACTCGCACGCTGATATGCCCGCTGTAATCCACAAGCTCCGCAAGACACAGCATGCGGCACGCCATTGCGACTTTGAGTTTGAGTTCGTCTAACTCGGACATGTAACTCCCTGATCACAAATTCCTGTCATTTGCTAGAGAAGCTGGGGTCCTAATCGGAGGAGCGAGAATCGTTTGCGAGTGATGACCTCATCAAGGCGATAATTCGGCAAACAACCTACTCGTCAAGACGCGATTTTGCAAGCAGAGGCTAATCAGATGTTTCAGAGATGCAACCGGGAAAGTTTAAAACCTGGTCGGGAAAAGGACAGCGCGCGTCAGAGTCAGTTCGGTTCCAAAAAGTACAGAGCTAATTTTGTTGCTCCAGTACTCGTCGGACCCGCGACAACAAATCGTCAAGCAAAATCGGCTTTAGAATAACTTCCACCGCACGTTGTGCTGTCGTCGCTTGGAATTGTGTCACAGCATAGGCGGTCATTAGGATGACGGGAGTGGAGGGGGACGCCGAACTGGCATGATCCACAATGGCAAATCCATTTACTTTAGGCATGACGATGTCTGATAGGATCAGATCATACTTGTTAGCGTCGAGCAGGGAGAGCGCTTTAACTCCGTCCTCTGCCTCATCGACCTCGTAGCCTTCCCCGCCTAAAAATTGACCAATCGTTATTCTGGTCAGGGTGTCATCTTCAATTAAAAGTATCCTTATCATCGTGTAGCAAAAATGAGACGCGCAGACCTTGTATTAAATTTTACCTCTATCGGAATCGATGGGCAATATGCTTTTTTAATTTATTTATATCGGTAGTGCCGAAGCCATCGTCGCCACTAAACAGGTTGCCGATACCGGCGATGAGAATTCGTTGCTTCATGGCTCTTTGCCTGCGCGATTCCGCTCTCGACC
>JBOHVR010000776.1:0-5194 GCA_050735755.1 Binatia bacterium | reverse complement strand
GCGCCTCAGCTCGGGGATTCGGGTCGCGTTCTGAAACCCCTCAAGCATGTGTGATGACCTCCGCCTTGCCGCCAAGGGAGGTTATCTTTTCTCTCGCCTTAGCCGAAAAACCGTGCGCCTTAACGGTCAACGACTTGGTCAGAACTCCGTCCGCCAAGATCTTGATCCGATCATTTTTCTTTTTTACCAAACCGCGTTGGACCATGAGCTCGGGCGTCACTTCCGCGCCAGCATCGAAGATTTCTAATTGTCCGATGTTGACCCAAGCGTGCTCTCGGGCGAATGGATTGTGAAATCCTCGCTTGGGAAGCCGCCTCATCAGGGGCATCTGACCGCCCTCGAAGCCGGGGCGGGTCCCGCCACCGGCACGTGCGCCGGTCCCTTAGTGACCCCGACACGAGGTCTTGCCATGCCCGGAGCCCTCTCCGCGCCCTACACGCTTCTTCTTTTTACTTGCCCCCGGCGGGGCCTGCAGATTACTCAAATCCACCGCTAACTCCTCACCGAATCTCCGCCAAAGACTTGCCTCTGAGACCGGCTATGTCTTCTGGCGCTCGGAGCTTTCTTAGGGCCGCAAAACTAGCCTTCACCATGTTATGGGGATTAGTGGACCCAATGCATTTGGTCAGCACGTTTTGAATCCCGGACGCTTCGACGACCGCCCGAACGCCGGCACCGGCAATCACGCCCGTTCCTTCGGAGGCTGGCTTTAGGATCACATAACCGGCACCAAATCGGCCGTCGACTTCATAGGGAATGGTTCCGCCCATCATGGGAACGCGAATCAGATTTTTCTTTGCCTGTTCCACTCCCTTACGGATCGCCTCCGGCACTTCGTTGGCCTTTCCCAAGCCGTAACCCGCCACGGACTTGGAATCGCCGACGACAACTAACGCATTGAAGCTAAACCGGCGCCCGCCCTTCACCACCTTAGCGACTCGGGTGATGTTGACCACCCTCTCTTTTAATTCCAGACCTTGTGAATCGATTCTTTCCAAAACAGCCTCACTCTCAAAAGCTCAAACCACTTTCGCGCGCCGCGTCGGCAAGAGCCTTGACCCTGCCGTGGTAAAGAAAGCCATTACGATCAAAAACCACTCGGGTAATATTCTTTTCCTTACAGACGCGAGCCACCAAAGCACCGACTTCCTTGGCCACCTCCAGCTTTCTTGCTTTTCGCGCTTTCAATTCCTGCGACAGGCTGGACGCCGAGACCAAAGTTGCACCTGTCTCATCTGAAATGACCTGAGCATAGATGTGCTTCAGGCTCCGAAACACGCACAGACGGGGACAGGCATCCGTTCCCCAGACCTTCTTGCGTACCCGTTCCTGGCGTCTTTTACGCCCCGTTTCCCGTCGGTTGTCTAGCATGTGATCTATCGGGCTCCAGCGCCGCCTACGGCCTTGCCGGCCTTGCGCCGGATCACTTCCTCTTGATACTTGATTCCCTTCCCTTTGTACGGTTCCGGCGGCCGCAGCGCACGGATCCGGGCGGCAGTCTCGCCCAAAACTTGCCGGTCCGGACCGCGCAGTGTGATGACCGTCTGTCGCTCGACAGTTGCAACCACGCTTTCGGGTAAAGAAAAAACGATGGGATGCGAGTAGCCGAGGGTCAAATGGAGAGCCTTGTCTTTAGCCTCCGCACGATAACCGACGCCACTAATTTCCAAAACCCGAGCAAACCCCTGGCTCACTCCGTGAACCATGTTGGCAATGAGCTTTCTTGTAAGCCCATGAAGCGCCCTGACCTGTCTATCGTCATTCTCCCGGGTAACGATAAGCTGAGAGCCCTCCACTTTGACCGTAATCTTCTCCGGGACCCGCTCCGCGAGTTTGCCGGTCGGGCCTTCCGCGCGAACCAGGCCGTTTTCGCACGCGACCTTCACGCCCGCAGGTACGGGTATAGGTAGCTTTCCAATGCGCGACATTCGTATTCTCTTCTACCACATCGAGCAGATCAGCTCGCCGCCCAATTTAGCCTTGCGCGCCTCGCGGTCAACGAGCACCCCCTTGGGCGTGGAGATAATGCTGATTCCTAGACCCCTCTGGATGAGGGGAATCTCCCGATACCCCACGTAGACCCGGAGCCCCGGGCGACTCACGCGGCGTAATCCCGCAACCACGGAATTCTTCTGCCCGTCAAACTTAAGCTGGATGCGCAACCCATCGGCGCTCCCCGTCTTGTTCTTCACCCTTTTCACTTCTTTGAGGTAGCCCTCATCCACCATGAGCTGTGCGATCTTTTCCTTGATACGCGACCACGGAAGCTCGACCGCGTCATGGCGCGCCCTCGTGCCGTTACGGATGCGCGTAAACATATCAGCAATTGGGTCAGTCATTCGCTTATCGCTCCTACCAGCTCGCCTTTATCAGCCCGGGGATTTGGCCTTTGCGCGCGGCATCCCGCAGACAAATTCGACACATCCTAAAGCGACGATAAAATGCGCGCGCGCGACCGCACAGGGGACAGCGGTTGTATTGACGCACTTTGAATTTCGCGGGCTGCTCCGCCTTAATCCTCAGACATTTTTTGGCCACCGCAATCTCCCCTCTTGTCTAACTGGCAAACGGCATCCCGAGATGTTTCAGCAGGGCTCGTCCCTCGGCATCGGTTTTGGCTGTGGTCACGAGAGACACAGTCAAACCGTGAACCTTTTCGACTTTATCCGAGTGAATTTCCGGGAAGATGATCTGTTCGCGAATCCCCAACGAATAGTTTCCCCGGCCGTCGAAGGACCGGTCCGAAACGCCCCTAAAATCGCGCACGCGCGGTAGTCCCACGTGAATCAAACGATCTAAGAATTCATACATACGGTCGCGCCGCAGAGTTACCATGCATCCGATCGCAACGCCCTCGCGTAATTTAAAATTGGCGATCGCCTTTCTGGCTCGGGTTACCACCGGTTTTTGCCCGGCGATGGCCCCGACCTCAGCCGCAGCCGCGTCGAGCGCTTTGGCATTCTGGAGCGCTTCGCCGAGCCCGACATTCAATGTAATCTTTTCCAGACGCGGCACTTGCATCGTATTTTCGTAACCAAATTCCTGCATCATCGCCGGAACCACTTCGTCGAGATATTTTCGTCTTAAGCGAACCACTGTCGACCCCAACTAATCCAAAGCTTCGCCACAGCGGCGGCAGATGCGCGTTTTCGCGCCGTCCCCCAGAATCTTCCGGCCAACCCGAACCGGCGCATTGCACTTGTCGCACATCACCATCAGGTTAGAAAGGTGAATGGGGGCCTCTTTTTCGAGGATGCCGCCAGGCTGCTGGGGGCCGCGAGGCCGCGTGTGGCGCTTGACCAGATTGACCCGCTCGATCAAAGCGCGATTCTCCTTCGGCATCACTTTAAGCACTTTGCCGGTTTTGCCGCGCTCCCTGCCGGCGATGACCATGACGCTGTCATTTTTACGAACGTGGAGCGCCATGCTAGAGCACCTCAGGAGCCAACGAAATGATTTTCATGAACTTTCTGCCGCGCAGCTCGCGCGCGACTGGGCCGAAGATCCGCGTCCCAATGGGTTCCCCTTGATTGTCGATCAAAACCGCCGAGTTCGTGTCGAACCTGATGTAGCTGCCATCCAAACGCCCGATTTCCTTCGCCGTTCGCACCACGACCGCTTTAGTTACCTCGCCCTTTTTGACTTTGGCATTGGGGATGGCCTCCTTGACCGAAACGACAATGATATCTCCGATCGAGGCGTATTTGCGCTTGCTGCCACCCAGGACCTTGATACATTGAACTTTGCGCGCTCCCGAGTTATCCGCAACATCCAAAACGGTCCGCATCTGGATCATGGCTGCGCTCCTGATTCCAGATCGGAGAGCAGTCCCGCTTGAACGGCGCGCTCAAGGATCTTACACACGCGCCAGCGCTTATCACGGCTCAATGGACGGCTTTCAATGATGAGAACGCGATCCCCCGGCTGACACGTGCTTTTCTCATCATGCGCTTTGACTCGGGTACGCCGCCTCATGTAGCGCTTGTACTTCGGGTCCATCACGGTCCTTTGAACAGACACAACAACCGTCTTTTGCATGCGGTTGCTGGTGACAACCCCCTCTCGGACCTTTCTCCTCCCCCGCAGATTCATCTTGTCCTCACGCTTTTTTCTCTCGTTCTCGCAAGACGGTCTCTACCCGCGCCAAGTCGCGTTTGGCTTGGCGCAGCTTCATTGGATTCTCCAATTGGCTCGTCCCGCGCTTCAGCTTGAGGTGGAAGATTTCATCAATGAGTTCGCGCTTCTTTTGCACTACTTCGCTCGCGTCTAAGCCGCGCAGTTGCTCAACTTCCATGGACCCTCCCCCGTCGTTCGACAAATAGAGTGGGCAGCGAAAGCTTGTGCGCGGCCAGGCGAAACGCCTCGCGCGCGAGATCATTCTCGACCCCTTCCATCTCAAACAAAATGCGGCCCGGCTTCACCACAGCAACCCATTCGCTTGGGGTCCCTTTTCCTTTGCCCATACGCGTTTCTGCCGGCTTTTTCGATATCGGTTTATCGGGAAAAATACGAATCCAAACCTTGCCCCCTCGTTTCAAGCAACGAGTCAGAGCCACTCGCGCCGCCTCGATTTCACGCGCGCCCAGCCATCCCCGATCAATGGCTTTCAAACCGTAGTCACCAAAGGCCAGCGCCGATCCGCGCAACGCCATGCCTCCCCGGCGTCCTTTCTGTTGCTTGCGGTGCTTTACTCTCTTGGGCTCTAACATGTTGCTAATCGGGCCTTTCCGGGCTATACCCCTAACGCCGCCTTTTGTTGCTCCTCTTCTTTCGTCAAAACTTCACCGCGGAAAATCCACACCTTCACGCCGATGACACCATAGGTTGTCTTCGATTCAGCAAAACCATAACTGATGTCTGCCCTGAGCGTATGCAGAGGAACCCGGCCTTCACGATACCACTCCGTGCGGGCTATCTCTGCTCCCCCTAACCGGCCTGCGCATTGAATTCTCACTCCCTGCGCCCCCATCCGCACGGCCCGCGAAACGCTCTCCTTCATGGCGCGACGAAACGACACCCGCCGTTCCAGTTGCAACGCCACGTTTTCCGAAACCAATTGCCCATCTAAGTCAGGGCGTCGCACCTCATGAATATTGATGTAGACTTCGCGCCTCGTCAGGCTCGCAAGCTCCTGCTTGAGCTTATCAATCTCGGCGCCTTTTTTTCCGATCACGATCCCGGGACGGGCCGTATG
>JBOHVR010000775.1:0-4095 GCA_050735755.1 Binatia bacterium | reverse complement strand
CCAAACGCGCCAGATATCTGCCGAGACCCATGAAGTTGGAAGGATCTGTTTTGGTTGCCTGCTGCAGTAGCGTGAGACTCCGTTGCATTTTCTCAGCTAATGATCCAGAGCCCAAAAAGATGTAGTCGATCCCGCGAAGGTAGGCATTGCTGAGCGCACGCTCGCGAACATTCCTTAGCTCCTCCGGGACCGCGCTGTAGTCAAAAACCCGCCTTGTAATTTCGAGCTTGAGCGGAACAACGATGTCGGGACAGTAACCTAGGTTGCCCGAATGATGCCGGGCGTAAGCGAGGAGAAAGGGAATACGCTGGATCTTGCCGCCCATGAGACTAATGCGCAACCAAAGTTCATGATCGTGACAGAGCTTCGGCCAGAGCCATCCTACCCGCTCGAGAATCGACCGCCGCATAAAAGAGGCCGGTTGATAAATGACATGATCGCAGTGCTCGACAGCATACCGAAGATTCCACTCCCGCACAGAAGCTACAGCAATCGGGTTGCCATCCTGATCAATAATACCGCAGTTTCCATAAACAACATCGATTTCAGGATTTTGCTCGAAATACGAGACGGCCGCGCTCACAGCCCCAGGAGCCCATAAATCATCAGCATTCAACCAAGCCAAAATTTCCCCAGTCGCTATTCGCCATCCTTTATTGATTGCATCCGATGGCCCATGGTCTGGTTCTGAAAGCCATCTAATTCGACCGTCAAAGTCGCCTAAGATACTTACCGTTTCATCGTTCGAACCCCCATCGATGACGATGCACTCTAGATGTGGATAATCCTGCTGCAGAACGCTCTCAAGAGTCGGCAACAGTAGATTTGCACGGTTTAGAGATGGAATAACAACGGAAATTGGCGGTCGCTGCATACACGGCTTCAAACGGTTAGTACATCCCCAACGAGTTTAGGTTTTTCCCATTCCGCTTTCGCGTTTAGATAGCCGGCTCTCGTCTCCAGCCAAAAACATTCATAAGGCGTGGAATCTATCACCCGAAAACATAGCGACTCCGGTAACCAATCCAATCCTTTAGTTTCAGAGCGAGCGCCTAACTCCAAAGTGTACAACCCCGAAGCAAACAAATTTGGTATTCTGCAATGAACCAAGTAATATCCAGGCTTTAGGCTCGTGACAAAACCAAATGCATCACTGCTTCGATATTGAACCAACCTAACGCCATCCAATGAGATGACGCCTATACCGAATACAACATTTCGGAATTCTCCGCTGCAAGAAATTTCAATCTCTAGGTCGATGGGTTCGCCGGCTTGGATGATGGCTCTTCCATTGGGGGATTTCAGTTTTACCTTCACGAACTGCAACGAGTTCCCGAGATGAACCAGATGTTGCGGACGGGGCCAGCTCGATACATCTAATTCCCCCGTATCGGGTTCCAGTTGATGCAAAAATTTCTGAATGGAGGACTCGACAGCCCCGGAACTATCCAGCCTACCAGATTGTAGAAATAAACATTCCTTGCAAAGGCTTCTGACCGCCTGCAGATTGTGACTAACAAACAGAACCGTTCGACCCGCGGAAGTGATATCGGCCATCTTCCCCAGACATTTTCTTTGAAAAGCCGCATCTCCGACGGCTAGGACTTCATCGACAAGCAAGATCTCAGTTTCGAGATGGGCGGCAACCGCAAAGGCTAAGCGCATGTGCATACCGGTAGAGTAGTGCTTGACGGGTGTGGCAATGAACTGTTCTACCTCGGCGAAGGCCACAATCTCATCGAAGCGGCGATCGATTTCCTTCTTCTTCATCCCGAGAATGGTGCCGTTGAGGTAGATGTTTTCGCGCCCTGTAAGTTCCGGGTGAAAGCCCGTGCCGACTTCGAGGAGTGAACCCACGCGTCCGTTGATCTCCGCATAGCCTTCTGTCGGTTCGGTGATACGCGACAGGACTTTTAACAAGGTGGTCTTGCCCGCACCGTTTCTGCCGATAACGCCTACGACCTCGCCTCTTTTTACCTCAAAGGACACGTCTTTCAGGGCCCAAATCCTGTTCCCGTCACCGTTGACCGAAGATTCCTCACGAAACGCTGAAAGCGGTGTCTTAAGTAGGTCCATGAGCGTATCGCGAAGCGTGTAATATTTTTCACGCCGGCCGATGCGGTATAATTTCGACAAGCCTTCAGCTCTTATGGCGGTATCACTCATGACTCAAATCACGTCCGCAAAGTGTCTCTCGACGCGGCGAAAGTAATACAAACCGCTTACCAGCAGAACCGCCATGGCGATTATTGATACTGCCAGTTTGATATCTAAGTAACCGGAATGTCCCAACAACGCCCAACGCATGCCTTCAATGACGCCTGACATTGGATTGACACTGTAAAGCCACCGCCATCGTTCGGGCAGCATACTGCTCGGGTAAACTATCGGACTCAGAAAAAACCAAAGCTGAATGATGAACGGGATGGCGTAACGCACATCCCGGTACTGGACGTTAAGCGCCGCCAGCCAGATGCCAGCGCTGAGAGCAGCCGCCAATGCTAAGAAGAGAAAAAAGGGCAGCATCCAGACGGTCCACGCAAGCGAAATTCCCCAATAGATCATCACTCCCAACAGGACGAGAAAGCCGAAGAAAAAATCCACCAAGCCAACCAAAGCTGCAGAAACGGGAATGATAAGTCGAGGGAAAAACACCTTGGTAATAAGCTTCTCGTTCGCCACCAAACTATTACTGGACTCGGAAAGCGCGGAAGCAAAAAGCTGCCAGGGAAGTAGACCGCAAAAGACGAAGACTGGATAAGGTATTCCATCGGACGGAACTCCGGCCAATTGCCCAAAGAAAACGAAGAACACGATAGTCATCAAACCGGGTTGGAGGATTGCCCACAGAATTCCCAGGAACGTTTGCCTGTAGCGAACTTTAACGTCACGCCGAACCAGAAAAAGCAGCAGGTCGCGGTATTCCCAGAGCGAACCCAAGCGAAGCGGAGACCACCCGTGGCTGGGCCGGACAATGATTTTTACGTCGGTGAGGCTGTCGCTACGGACATTCATTCGGGGAAGCAATCCAGGCTGGTTTCTTCAATCTCCGAGGGACGAAAACAGCTCTTCATATCGTCCAGCGATCTTTGACCAATCGAACTTCTCCCGGGCTCTTTGTTGGGCATATGCTCCCATGGTGCGCCGGAGATCGTCATCGCGCAGCAGACCGACAACAGCTCGGCTCATCATTTTGTAATTCCCCGGCTCCACGAGAATGCCGGCCTTGCCATCCTCAACCGCGTCTGGAATCCCCCCAACCTTGCTCGCCACGCACGGTGTTCCGGCTGCCGCCGCTTCAATAATGACAATCCCAAACCCTTCGACGTCAGTTGCCATTGGGATTGCCGGAAGGACTAACAGGTCCGCCGCGTGGTAGAGCTTGATGAGTTCCCCCTCGCTGAGCCAGCCAACCAGTCGGACTCGGTCTCCTAGCCGCATCTCCCGTATGCAGTCCTTGATCTCTGCCAGGACATCTTCCCGGTGGATCATCGATTCTACCGGATTCTCCCCCACGATGACAAAGCAAGTTTCAGGAAACTCGGTAACGACATGGGGAAAGCAATGGGCAAGAAATTCCTTGACGCCCTTGCGACGGACCAATCGGCCGGCATAAAGGATCACCTTGTTCCCGTCCAGACCGATCGCCTTTTTGTCCCTGCCGTCTCGATCCATCGCAATGGATTCAGTGTCCACGCCGGGAGGAATGACCTCAATCGAATCGCTGCGTGCTCCTTTGCCTTCTGCCAAAGAAGCCGTGTATCGGCTGTTGCAGATGACCCGGTCGCATGTCCGGATCCAGCCAACACAAAGAAGCTGATAAAGGCGACTTTGATACACAAGATCCAAGCCATGAACGTAGACAGCGGCCTTCGAATGAAAAATTCTAGCCAAAATAATGACCACAGGGGTAACCAGCGCGCTCCCGCCCAAGACGACCTTGATCTCACGATTTTTTCTCAGGAGCATGCAGCCCTTGATCAGTGCGTACACAAAAAAAGGAATGAGACCGGGTAGTCGTGGCCGGTACACCCAGTCTCCTTGACCCTCCGAGCCCTGGACAAAAGATGTGATCACAAATACAGCACGTTTGGC
>JBOHVR010000774.1:0-10808 GCA_050735755.1 Binatia bacterium | reverse complement strand
GCTATACCGTCTAAGGAAGTGTTGTGCCAAGGGCGAGATATCTTCCGGCCTCTCCCGGATTGGCGGCAGGTAGATGGTGACAACTTTTAACCGGTAATATAGATCCTCACGAAAAGCCTCCTTATTGACCAGGTCTTCCAAGTTTCTATTTGTAGCGGCAACCACACGCACGTCTACCTCAATCCAGTCCTTTCCCCCGACACGCCTGACCTCGTGCTCCTGAAGGACGCGCAGGAGCTTGGCCTGCATGTTGAGGCTGACGCCACCGATTTCGTCAAGAAAACAAGTGCCGCCCTCAGCCTCCTCGAACACACCCTTTTTGTCCGTTACTGCTCCAGTGAAGGAGCCGCGCACATGGCCGAATAGTTCGCTCTCAAGGAGAGTTTCCGTGAGGGCTCCGCAGTCCACGGCGACAAATGGACGCCCTGCCCGCCGACTATGCCGGTGAATGGCCTGAGCAATCACCTCTTTCCCCGTACCGCTCTCCCCCAGAATGACCACCGTGCTTTTCGTTGGCGCTACCCTTGCCACTGTCTTGTACACCTCTATCATCGCTGGACTTCTTCCAATAACCGTCTCGAGCTTCTCCTCTCGGTCAACTTCTTCTCCAGCTCCTGCAGCCTGAACTCGCAGGTCCCGCCATGCCAGCGCTCCGGAGATGGTCTTCTTAAGCTCTTCCAAATTCATTGGCTTGGAGATGTAATCGTAGGCGCCCTCCTGGATGGCTTCAAAGGCAGTCTCGATCGAGCCAAACGCAGTCATGACCACAATCGGGAGGCAAGGGTACTCTTTGCGAACCGCCCGGGTGAGGTCAAGTCCGGTCATGCCCGGCATCCGCACATCCGCGAGGAGCAGGTCGTGGGGCTTCTCGTGTATTCGAGCGAGCGCCTCTTCGCCGCTGTGCGCTTGGTTCGCATGGTAACCTTCGCCCTCCAGCACTTCCGCAAAAAGCTGGCAGCTGACTTCGTCATCATCTGTAATCAAGATAAGTGGCTTCATGTGTTGCCCTCCGCTGAAGGAACCGGATCGGCTGCGCCACCGGTTGGCAGTAAGATCCGTACGCACGTTCCTTGTCCGAGTTGGCTAATGATTTCTATATGGCCCCCGTGTGCTTTGACGATCTCCTGGCAAACGGCCAAGCCCAGCCCCGTTCCCTTGCCGGGCGACTTGGTCGTCACGAAGAGATCAAAAATCTTGGGCAACAGATCGGGGGGAATGCCCTCCCCGGTGTCGGTGATCTCTATGATGATGCCCGGATGCGCGCGCTCCGAAGGTGTGGTTGTGCGTGTGGTTATCTTAACCGTCCCTCCTTCTGCCACGGCATCGACCGCGTTGTTCAGCAAGTTGATAAACACTCTTTGCAACGAAGCGCCGTGGCCGCTCAGTGGCGGCAATGGTTTTGCGAGCATCAGAGTTGCCTCCACGCCTTTCTGCTCAAAAAGCGGCTTGATCAGAAGCAGGGTATCGCTTATCAACTGATTGACGTTGATCCGGCTGAACCTGCGGGGCGAATCGCGTGTGCGGTCAAGGTAATATTGGACGATATCCGCCATACGCCGGACCTGAACTTCGACGGTTTTTAGACGACGGCGCGCGCTCTCCGTCAATTCTTCCTTGGCGAGGAGCTGAGTGTACCCTAACACTGAGTTTAAGGGGGTACCCAGCTCATGGGCGATGGCACCGGTAATCCGCCCCAGAGCGGCGAGGGGTTCGATCCGTCCCATCTCCTGTTGAAGCTTCAAGAGTTCCTTGTTCCGCTCGATGAGATCTCGCGTGGCCAGATCCGCCCTTTCTTTTGCCTCCTTGCGCTCGAGATGCAAACGGAGCATTTCTGCAAGAGAGTCAAGGAGCTTTTTCTCTTCAGGCAGTAATGGTCCTTGCGCGCCATTGGGCTCGTCCTTCAAATGCACGACCTCCACCGCTCCATGTTTTCCACTTGGTGTTGTGAAATCTACATGCTGTTTCCACGGGGTGAGAGCAAAGTTTGGCGTCGTGTATTCCATGCCATCAAACAGGATACGAGCAGCGGTACGCTCCGGCTCCTGCCAGGCCACGCGAAGAATTGTGGCGATTTCCTGAAGCAACGCCGGCGTTGTCTTCTCATGGTCTTGGAGCAGCTGCGCCGTGTGATGCAGGGCGGTAAGCTCTTTGATGCGTTCGTCGAGATCGCGGAGGAGCCCTTGTCTCTCCTCCTCCATCTTTTTGCGCTCGGTGATATTCTGCACCTGCGTGATGAAGTGTAAGGGTTTGCCCTGCGCGTCGCGCACCAGGGACACACTTCTGAGCGTCCAAATGGCGTGGCCAAGCTTGTGGATGTAGCGTCTCTCCCGTTGAAAGGAGGGACAAGCACCCGCCAACAACTGGTCCATCTGCTTGAGATCCTCCGCGAGATCGTCCGGATAAGTGGTAGACTGCACGGTGTGCGCCAACAGTTCCTGCTCGCCGTATCCGAGAATCTGGCATAACGCGCGGTTAACTTGCAGCCAGCGGCCGTCGAGGTCGAGAAGCGCCATGCCGATGGGCGCGTAGTCGAAAGCCCGGCGAAAGTGTTCTTCGCTTTCGCGCAACATCTGCTCAGCCTGTTTACGCGCACGGATCTCTTCTCTCAACTCTAGATTGGCCTGGGAGAGCGCAGTCGTGCGTTCTTTTACCCGTTTTTCCAAGTCGGCATAAGTCTTTTCCAGCATCTGTTCAGCTTGCTTTCGTCTAGTGCGGTCGCGGATGATGCCGCTATACAGAGGCCCTTCAGTTGTTTGCCAAGTTGCGAGAGATAGCTCCAGCGGGAATTCACTGCCGTCTTTTCTGAGACCTGACAATTCAACCGTTTTTCCAATCATAGTCGACTTACCCGTCGCACTCAGCCGTTCCAGGGCGCTGGCGTGCGCCTCCGTGTGCCGTGCAGGCATCAGGAGAGTCAATGGTTTGCCTACTACATCCTTCTCATCGTAGCCGAAGATTGCGTGCGCACCCTCATTCCAGTAAAGGATGTAGCCACGATCATCGGCTACAATGATCGCGTCGTTCGCCGACTGAGCCACGGAACGAAATCTCAGCTCCGATTCCCGCAGCACCTCCTTGCCGCGAGTACGCGCTCGCGTGAGTGAGCTGATCAGGAGTGCCACGACTACGAACAGCCCCAGTCGCACAAGATCATCTAAACCAACGACCGGCTTGTTCGATGGAAGGTCAAAAAAATAGTTAATGGCCGCCGCCGCCAAGACGGTCGCAAGCAGCCCTGAACCGAGGCCCCCGTACCGGGTGCTGACAATGACAGCGGCGAAGAAAAGGGGAGAAAACTCCGGCTTTATGCTTGGCCACAGTAGCAAGGCCAGTAGCGCTGCAAGCGTCACAGTCGCTATGGCGAGACCGTATTGCCAGAGTGGGGCGTGTCTACTCATCGGCGGGGTTTCCACTTGACTGCCAGTCTGCAGGTGTTCGCCACAGTGGCGGATCTTTCAAAGCCATTCTCAGGGCGGGAAGAATTCACCCAATGATCGTGGTGTCGTAGCCCCATGCGCCCCCAAGCTAACTGCGTGAGCTTCTGTGATGCTCAGATGGAGCAGGTTTTAAGGATTCTTGGAGTTACATTTCATAACGCCAGTGTATTCTTCCACTCCCGCAAGAGGCAATTCTGCTGCTTCGTTCATCCATAGGCTGGCCTGGCAGCTTTCTCATTCAATCCCATAACAAATGAGCGATCGAGACATCTGCAGATCTATAAATATAGGTGAGCCTTTATTCCTCCTTCAAGCCAGCGCAAATAGCTTGCCATCTTGCGACGGCACAGAAAACACTTTCCAACGCTAAGAATCTAGTTTTTTAAGATAAAAATAATCACATTCATTCAAGGCATTCTGGGTCGGCAAACAATTAGGCCACGCTAGCCGCGCATTTTTGCCACACCCTACTGGTGCCCCAGTCGTCCCGGATTACATCGTGAACTCAGCCGTTCTTTAACGCCACCTCAAGTCGCTGCCACAACGCCACACTTTTCTACTCATTCTTGCCTCATCCAGGTGGTCCGTCTACGAAACCGCGCGCATCTTTCGCAGCTACTGTTGGTGGCACAGATATTGTTTCCCTGTGATAATAGAACATGTGGTCAGTGTAAGATTGGCGAAGGAGACGCATGAGAAGAGACCGCCCGGGGATCACTTTGCATGAAATCGGCAACGTGGCGGGCTTTAACCCGGTGCTGGTGATGGACGTCTGGGAGCATGCATTTCTACTCGACTACAAACCGGCGGAACGCCCGAAATATATCGATGCGTTCTTCGCGAACGCAGACTGGAACGTCGTCGAGGAGCGCTTAAAAGCAGGTGGGGAAAGCCATGAGCCGATCCGGGCTGCGCGGGCGAGTTAGTTTGCGAAAGACCTTCTCTTGAAGGCTTGAAGGCGGATTGGAACGGCAGGAAAGACGCGGAGAATCGTTCCGGTGGCTGAGGAAAAAGGGATCCCGTAATCTTGTCGAAAGGGCCGCGCATGGCGCTGGGTTGTCCGCGGGCTTGACAGTGGGTCATGCGCGCAGACGAAGGCGTTAAGGTTTACCAGAAAAATTTTGCCTCCGAATGAAAGCTGCTTGAACGTCAGTTGAAGGGAACGGCATGTGCCCGCAGAAGCAAAAGTCTCATGATGTGAACCGGAAGGAAAGCATAGAAAAGGCTAGCCTGGCAAGAAGTCCGCTGCGGAAGCTGCAAACGTTTGGCCAGAGTATCTGGCTGGATTTCATCCGCAGGGGGATGCTCGCTTCAGGGGAGCTAGATCAGCTGATCAAGGAAGACGGGCTCAGCGGCATTACATCGAACCCAACCATTTTTGAGAAGGCCATTGCGGGTAGCCATGATTATGATGAAGCCATCAGGAGTTTGGTCCTCGAGAGGAAAACGGTCGATCACATTTACCGTGTTCTCGCCGTGGAGGATGTGCGGCGCGCAGCAGATCTGTTCCACCCCATCTATGAACGGCAAGAAGGCAGGGACGGCTTTGTTAGTCTGGAGGTGTCCCCTTATCTGGCTCACGATACCGCAGGCACTATTGCCGAGGCCAAGCAGCTCTGGACAGCCGTGGACCGTCGCAACGTGCTCATAAAGGTCCCGGCGACTCCGGCGGGACTACCGGCTATCCGACAACTCATTAGCGAAGGAATCAATGTGAACGTCACTTTGCTATTCAGTTTATCGCGGTATCAGGAGGTGGTCGATGCTCATATGGCCGGACTAGAGCAACGCGCGGGCCGCGGCCTTGCCCTGCATCAGGTCAGTTCCGTAGCGAGTTTTTTTCTTAGCCGGATTGACGTGCTTGTCGATTCGTTGTTGGAAAAGATCGCCCAGCGAGGCGGTCCCGAGGCCAAGAATGCTGCGGCACTTCGCGGTCGGGTTGCAGTCGCCAGCGCGAAAGTCGCTTATCAGGCATATAAGGAGATCGTCGCGAGCAGGCGGTTTCAGGCGTTGGCCGCCAAAGGCGCTTGCGCTCAGCGCCTCCTTTGGGCCAGTACAAGCACGAAGAACCCGGCCTACAGCGATGTGAAGTACGTAGGGTTGCTGATCGGTCCGGAGACCATCGCCACACTGTCGTTGGAGACGCTCAGCGCCTATCGTGATCATGGTCGCCCGGATGCCCGGTTACAAGACGCCGTCGCGGAGGCGCACAGGATTCTCCAGCGCCTGGCCGAAGTCGGGATCGATCTGCGCTGGGTGACGCAACAACTAGAAGACGAAGGCGTGCGTAAGTTCAGCGAGTCTCTTAACGCCCTTAAGGCCGTTCTCAAAGAAAAATGCGCAGCCGTCCGCAAAGAAGGCAGGGTTGATTTGGCGACGTAAGATCGCAGGATCGGAGCGCTCAGGTGCTTGGCGGCGCCGTTTTGGAGGTGAAACGCACGTGTCGCTAACGGCTTTCAGATCTTTCACGGAGTCTCTCGTGGGCGACGTCGAAGGATTCAGATGACACCTTATGGAAGCCTGAAGATCTTCGTGCGACAGCGCCAGATTTATTAAACGAACTTCGGAGACACCACCCTAGGGAAGGATCTTTTGCGCAAACTGTCGGGCGGGCTCGCGCACGGTACGAATCTTATCCTCCGATTGATTCTCCCATTTATAGAACTGCTCGACCGTTATGAAATCCTTCGCCGCGCTCGTCCCGATTTCCGCCATCCACTTGGTATCCACGTCGAGGCGCCGGGTGGCCTGACCAAAAGCCTTGGCGTAAACTTCCTGCCCCGCTTTGCTCAGAAGCCAATTGACGAAAACCTTGGAGGCGTTGGGATGCCGGTGGTTCTTGAGAATGACCGGGCCGCCATTACCGACGGACGCGTAGGTTCCCTCCGCGAGCGTGGGAAAGGGCTTAACGGGAAGTCCGGCCTTAAGAAATGAAGCAAAACTGTAATAGCTGGCGCCGATCGTGACTGCCAGCTTGCCTCGGGCTAATGCGTCGGCGATGACGCGCCGATCTCCAATGAGCAACTTCTGTCCTACGAGTTTCTTTAGATACTCTTCTCCTTTGGTGGACCAGAGAAAACCCCACATCCCGATTCCTGCGCCGCCGATTCGAGGATCGAAAAGACCGATTTTTCCCTTCCACTTTGGATTTAGCAGATCATTGAAAGACCTCACTTCCTCGGGCTTTACCAAGCTCGCGTTGTACCAGATGCTATCCAACATGTAGGCCATAGGCGCATAGGCGTAGCGCCTGGCATTGTCGGTCCAGATATGGCCGCCCCACCAGTTCTTCGGATCTTTCACTTCCGGAAGAATCCAGTAGGATTCGAGAGGCTCAACTGCTTTCATGGGGAGGAGGCGATCCATGAGATTGTCGATCGTTGATATGTGAACGTCGACGTAGTTTACGCCTGCTTGATATTCGTCGGCGATTCTCCTGGTCGTCTGCGAGCCGGCCCCGGCGAGGGATTCGGCCTCAATCCCGAACTTCTGCTTCAAGGCTCCCTCCAGCGCCTTTCGCAGCTCGGGGCTTGGGGGGATACTGATCACGATCTTGCCTTCATTCCTAGCTGCCGCCTGCACCTTCTGCCATTCGTTTTCCCAGGAAGTCTGGCCCGATGCCAAAACGGGCCACCCTCCGAGCACGAGCAAAAAGCTTCCCGCCGATTTCACAATTTTCCAGCATCTCGAACTACGGTTGTTTCGGTCGGCTTTCATCGTGAGCTCCTCATCGGGTTGTTCTCTGACTTCTGTCGAGTCGGACCCATCGAAGATTTTCTCTAGCAGGCTGCTGAAAAAATGGTTTTCGTGCTTCGAGAGCCTCATGCTTCGCCAGAGTCACCAAAACGGAGAATATCTAAGGATTTCAATCCTGCTCCGTTCGCCCTGAGGTTCTCGAGGGTGAAAGGAGGGGTTTTTCAGCAGCTGCTCGGGTGTTCCTTTTTGTAAGATCGCTAACACATATTACTTCTCAGAAATCGATGTCAAGTACAGGCAGCGTTCGGTACGATCCACTGTGGGGCCGAAAAATGGTCGGGTGATGCCGGTGAATTGTGATATTCGATTTTACCCTTGTCCTGGTCTACGGCAAAAGGGAGATACGGCTCCCGCAAACTTTTTCAAACTCGCCGGCGAATTTTCCGCGAGGTTCAACCTGCCTGGCTGCCATCTTCAACCCTGTTTTGTTCCGCTTTTCCAAAGCTCGAATCCATTGTAACATTAACAACGAGCATTATGGCTTATAGCGGGGAAAACACCCGGCCGGTGGGGAGATCGGTATAATGGAAGAGCTGGGTGTGATTTTTGAGCAGTCTTTAGAGTCCATGGCGAGGGCGGCAGTAAAAAAGAAGCACGCGCTGTGATCATGACGGGAGAGATCATTGAAGATTATTCAGGTGATTTCCCTTACCCGAGTCCCGGTTGAATCTTCGCGCCACGACATCTATGAAAATCGGCCTCTTTGGCGGTACCTTTGACCCGATACATTGGGGCCATCTGCGCAGCGCCGAGGAGGCGCGCGAAGCTTTCAAGCTGGACCGCGTTCTTTTCATTCCCGCTGCGAATCCGCCGCACAAGAAGAGGCGGCCGATCAGCGCGCCGCGCGATCGGGCCGAGATGGTCCGCCTGGCGATCGCCGGCCAAGACCAATTTGAGGTCTCCGAAGCGGAGCTGGCGCGCTCGGGAAAATCCTACACGATCGACACCGTGAGCAATTTTGCCGCCAACTCCGACGGCCGGGATTCTTACTACTTTATCATCGGTCTTGATGCTTTCTCCGATATTGGATCCTGGAAAGATTTTCGCGAGATTTTTTCGCTGTGCAATTTTATCGTTACCTCGCGCCCTGGAACCGGCGATTCACAGGCTCTTCACACGCTCCCCGTTGCCGTAGCGAAGCTATTTTGTTATGAAGAAAAAAAGAGAGCCTTCCGGCATAACAGCGGTAAGTATCTTTATTTTTTACGGATTACGGATATCGCAATTTCCGCTTCAGAAATTCGCCAGCATGTCGCCGCGGGACGGTCGATTCGATATCTGGTTCCTTCAGAGGTCGAACGCTTCATAAAAGGGAAGGGGCTCTATCGGAGGAAGCAAAGATAGCTTGGACTCCTGGGAAAAAGCGCTTCTCCTAAGCGGTTTCGCGCTCGAGAAGAAGGCGTACGATCTCGTCCTGATGGAAGTTCGTGACGTCTCGTCGATCGCAGATTACTTCCTCATCTGTTCCGGGCGTTCGGACCGCCAGGTCCAGAGTATCGCGCAGGGTATAGAAGAGAATCTGCGCAAGAAAGGAATTCTCCCGCTCTCGATCGAAGGCCTCGGTCGCGGGCAGTGGGTTCTGATGGATTTCGCCGATGTTATCGTGCACGTTTTCTACCAACCTATCCGTGAGTTCTACGACTTAGAAGGACTGTGGGGCGATGCCCCGCGCGTGGAGCTCCCGGAACCTTATTCGACTCTCGTCAACCAGTTTCGCATTGGAGCCGAAAGTATTCCGTGACCGGGAATCGGGTCGCGATTCAATCATTTAGAGCTGAAGGAGAACCGGACTTGCGCAACCAGGGACCTACGGTTTTGATTATTCTAGACGGTTGGGGAGTGAATCCGAGAAAAGAGGGAAATGCGATCCTGCAGGCTGCCACGCCGTGCATGGATAGCCTCACGCGTAACTTTCCCACGGCCACGATTTCTATTTCCGGGCCGGACGTCGGCCTGCCCGAGGGCCAGATGGGAAACTCGGAGGTCGGCCACATGCATATCGGCTCAGGCCGGGTGATTTACCAGGATCTGACGCTTATTCACCGCGCTATTGATGAGGGGAGCTTCTTTCACAACGAAGTCTTGCTGAGCGCGTGCGGAGCTGCAAAGAAAAACGGCGGCCGGCTTCAATTGATGGGACTGTTGGGGGACGGCGGCGTGCACAGCCACCAACGCCATCTCGAAGCGCTGGTTGAGTTCGGACACCAACAGGGGATTAGCGAGATTTATCTCCACATTTTTCTCGATGGACGGGACACGCCGCCGGCAAGCGCGGAAAAGTTCTTGCAGGCTCTGCTGGAGCGCCTGGAGATGTTTCCCAGCGCTCGCATTGCATCGCTGAGCGGGCGCTTCTATGCGATGGATCGGGACCGGCGCTGGGAACGAACTGAAAAGGCCTACCGGGCCCTCACCGAAGGAGTCGGGGTTGTTCGCGCCTCGGCTTTGGAAGCGATCCGGGAAAGTTACCGCCAAGGCACGACGGATGAGTTTGTCGTTCCTACCCTGATCGAAGGGTGTGTTCCTCAGGGGCTCATCAGAGACAAAGACGTGGCTGTCTTCTTTAATTTCAGAGCGGACCGCGCGCGCCAGCTCACGCGGGCCTTCACCGCAGACGAGTTCAAGGAATTTTCACGCCCGCGCCGGATTGCTGTAGCCGCCTTCGTTACCATGACGGAATACGATCAGACCTTTAACCTGCCAGTCGCGTTTCCGCCGCGTTCCCTGAGAAACATCCTGGGCGAGGTTGCGAGCCGCGAGGGTATGAAACAGCTCCGCATCGCCGAGACGGAGAAGTACGCGCATGTAACCTACTTTTTTAATGGCGGGAAGGAAAAGAAGTTCTCTTTAGAGGATCGGGCACTGATCCCTTCAATCAAAGAGGTCCCCACCTATGACCTGCGGCCGGCCATGAGCGCTTATGAAATCACTGAGGCGCTAACCAAGAAATTGGGCGAGGAGCGTTGGGGATTAGTGGTTCTGAACTACGCTAACGCCGATATGGTCGGCCATACGGGGAACTTCGCAGCGACAATTCGCGCGTGCGAGGTTGTGGATGAATGCATCGGCAAAGTCGTGGAGGCCACGACGCGGCAGAAAGGAACTGTCATGATTACCGGCGACCACGGCAACGCCGAGCAGATGGTCGACTACGAGACCGGCCAGCCGCATACCGCGCACACGACTAATCCCGTTCCTTTGATTTTGGTCAATGAACAATGGCAATCGGGCCGGCTCATCGCGGGCAGCGCCATCGACATCGCGCCGACGATACTTTGGCTGTGGGAAGTTCCTAAACCTTCCGAAATGACTGGCCGCTGTCTCATTGCCGCCCGGTAGCGGCAGATCAATCCCCCGATCCGTCCAGGCCAAGGTGGGCTGTGAGCGAGTGTCCAGAGAAAACGCCATCTTCGACGACGGTCGCATTCGGCACGCCAATCAACCGGGGTTTGGCGTTTCTCCTGAACTGTCTCTACCCTCCCCGCTGCCGATTCTGCAAGAGATGCCTTTCCAGCCAGGATGAAACTTTCTGCGCTGGTTGTCACGGCAAGATTCGTCTGGTCTCTCACCCTTTGTGCAAAACCTGCGGCCGGCCCTTTCTAGACATTGGCGGGGAGG
>JBOHVR010000773.1:0-5230 GCA_050735755.1 Binatia bacterium | reverse complement strand
ATCGTAGGGGTTGGAACCTTCATAGTATTCGTGCGCGGGGATGCTGAGAATCATTCCCGGGGCGAGTTCGTATTTTTCATTGAGTCCCTTCATAATGCCGCGACCGGTAATCACGTAATAGGTTCGGTCCGATGGATGGCTGTGCATGCGTTGCACATCGCCCGGCGGAAAATAAAGGAGCCAAGTGTCCAGGTTGTCCCGGCGATAAAGGTCCGACCTTCTTTGGCCCTTCTTCCGCGCCTTGATGAAATCGTTTACATCCAAAAGTTTCATAGATTATCTCCCCGGCAATAAGTTTGGCAGCGCTTCCTGACTCTCCGATAATCCGCATAGACCTCACAGTCAAGTGGCTGCTTCCAGTCCACTTCCCTGCGACCGAGTAGTTCCGAATCCCCTCCTCACCGCGAAGCCGTTGGCAAGATCGCCCCGTGGATTTCACAGCCCTAAGGCCAGTTTGGGAGCCGGTCAAAGCTCACGCCATTTGCTCCAGCAGCCGGCCGGCGCCGTTGATGGGCTGGCGGATGTGGAGCTGTTTTTGCACATACCAGACTCTGGCGGCGACGGGATGAATAACAGGAATATTCAAGTCTTCTTCCAGCGGGACGACGTCGGTGGGCCTCCACGTCCCGGAGCCCTGGAGGTAGATGCCGTCGACATCCGGATGCCTGAGAAAAATTTTCTTGATGTGGGCGTAGGTTTCCTCTGACGATAAGCTTTCCGCCTGCGCTCTCTGTACAGGCATCCCCTCGATGGCCACCACGTGAAAGCCGGCCTCGACAAAATAGCGCGCAAACATATCATTGATTTTTTGATCTTGATGATAGGTCACGCCTAAGAACTTTTTCATTCCCATGGCGCGAAACGCGGCTGTCTGCGTCATGGCCGACGTCACGATAGGAATCTTATATTGTTCTTCCCAGGCCTTTACGATTTCCTGCTCCGCCTTGAACCCGCGAATTAGAAACGGCGGCGCTCCTTCGGGATGGATCAGATCGACGCCGATCTTTGCCAGCTCGGCGACTCTGAGATTATAGGTAGGCAGAGCTTCCTGGTAGGCGCGCTCGTTGTGTTCCTTAAGTCCCAAGTAGACCGGAATGACGCCGATTCCATCCGGAAGAAGGCGAATAAATTCGACCAGAGAACCTGACTCATAGGTAGGTTTTATGACGCCGACCTTTCCTCGCCAAGTGGAGGATGGCATATCTTTCTCCGATTCCGGATTCTATGCCTGTTCCGGCATGAGCCCTTGCGTTCTTAAGAACTCGATCACAATCGCGTCGAACCCTGCCGCATCCTCGATGCAGCATGCGTGGCCGGTGTTGGGAAGAATCTTGTGCACTGCGCCCGGTATCAACTGAGCGGTTTTTGTGCCCCCGGGGAGAGAACCGTCATGCTCGCCATTGATGACCAAGGTTGGAACTTTCATCGAAGCTAGGCGGGGTGTCATGTCGGTTCCAGCCCGCGCTCGAAAGATCTGCGCGATAGACTCTCCTGAAAGCCACGGGTCTCTTTCCGTAAAGGTGTTCAACAGGTAAGCGCCCAGCTTCGACTGCCAAAATTCACGAGTTACAAGATTGCGAAGGTGCTCGAGATGATATTTCTCAATGCCAATCTCTGTGTAGCCGTGAATTCTCTTGCCTCTGTCCCGGCCGCCGCCACTGCCGCCCCCAACTAAGATCAACGCCTTGCAAGTCTCGGGCTGATCCAGGCCTATGAGCATGGCGATGCCTGAGCCGACACTGCAGCCTGCAAAAACCGCCTGGGTGGTGCCCACGTCGCGACAAACGCCGATCACGTCATCCGCCATGTCGCGGAGCGAAAACGGAGTCGTAGGCTTATCCGATCGTCCGTAACCGCGAATGTCCATTGCGATAACTTTGAAGTAAGTCGAGAAGTGTGCGATCTGATACATCCACAAACTGTGATCGAACGGATTGGCATGAATCATCACGAATGGGAAACCTTCTCCCGAGGCTTCGTAATAGATCTTGACTCCATTTGAAGCGCTGTACGGCATTTCTATCCTCTCCTGGACTGGTCGAATAATTCAAACGGCTTTATTCCTGGCGGGTTCTATTCCTATCTCGATCAGGACCGCTCCATTTTTTGTCCCCACGAAGAGCTGGCGCGAGAGAGACGGCGATGAGTAGATGTTGGAGCCGCCGTGAGAAAGTGCTATCAGCAGGGTTACCTCCCAGGCAGAGGGCTTCCCCCTGTTCTTCGTCTTCAATCACCGGCGTCTCGGGACCCTACCGGCTTCATGTGCTCCTGAAAAATCCGCAAGGCCACGGCGGGGTGGTTTTCTGCCAGCAGGCCGACGGCATAAAGCAGGTAGGACGCATCAATAAAGGTCCTTGGGTTTTTCGGCCGCAGGACTTGATAACGCTCGTTTCCTCTGGAACTGGGTGAAAGAATGTGGGTCACATGAGGGTTATAAATGAATACTCCGCCGGTTCCGATCAGGATGCTCGTTTCGCTCAAGTCCTTGCCGTAGTACACCCAGGTCTCGCCCTCTCGGGAAAAAATCCTTTCCCGTTTTCCCGCGTGGCGTTCCACGGCAAGATCCACCGCCGCGCGCGCAAGCATCGCATCCGCCGCGTAATGCCATTCTCGATCGGGGACACGGGAGGTATCTTGGCTGATATCGTCGAGGTACTGTGCCAGTTCGTCACGAGTGACCGCAAATTGAGGAAACTCGGCGCGAAGCTCCGTGTGGAGATTGTCCAGACCCACCCGGGCCCGCAAGGTGGCAGCATTGTAGCGGATCCCTAAATCACCCTCGACGGTTCTTTTGGCGAAGGGCTCAGGCAGGCCCTGGACCATCGTGTTTGTGCCCGTCGGTTTCCCGTAGCCGATCGAATGAACATCCGTCGTCGCCCCGCCTACGTCAACCAAGAGCATTTCTCCCCAGCCGCTGTTCCCATCGACCCCTTCCGCGCCCAGGACCAGACCCTGGAGGACCGCCATAGGGGTCGGCTGAACCACCCGGACGACCTCTTTAATCCGATCGAGCCCCTTTGCTTGCGTGATTCGTTCCATGAACAGCTTGCGAATTTCCTCGCGCGCGGATTCCACAGCCAGCACTCCCGCCTCGGGCATGACGTTCTCAGCGCAACGGACTTCTTTACCGCCTTGTCTTAAGGTCTCGCAAATCTCGCCGGCTACGACTCGGTTGCCTGCCACAACGACGGGAACGGAAAGCCGTGAAGAAGCCAGCAGGCGCGCATTGTGCAAAATGGTTCCGGAATCCCCGCCGTTGGTCCCGCCGGTGAGAAGGAGCATGTCCGGGCGCAGACCTTCAATCTCTTCAATCGCCTTCTCCGGCAACTTGAAGCCCAATGACCCGACCACTTTTGCGCCGGCGCCGAGGGCCGCCAGATTCGCGGCCTCTACGGTTAGGCCGGGGACCAATCCGATCACCACCATCCTGAGACCGCCCGCGGCGCTGCTCGAGGCAAAAACCACTTGACCCTCCAAAACCTCCAGATCCTCAGGCGGATGCTCGAATAAGTGATATCGTTCATGCAGTGTGACCAGAGCCTGAACCAGACCCTCACGAACATCGGTAAGCACGGTTGAGGGTGCCTGGCTCCTCCCTGCCACAACGGACGTGCTCAGATCCACTGCGGTAATTTTAGTGAACGTGCTGCCGAAATCGATTAGAAGCGCGAGCGAATTCATTCTCTACCTCTGTCTCTGTAGATCACTGAGACCCCACAGGGCCATGACGTGTTTATTTTTAAGTGATGGGATCTCGATGCTCCGCTGTACTCCCCGCTCCAATACTGCACCATGCCATTCCGCACCCATTAGTATCCGAGTAGAATAAAGAGCGTTGCCTCAGGCCAGGCAAGGTGCATCAACGCATCGAACACTACCCAGATGAATGAGAACGTGAGTCCAGCGATTACGAGCGCAACAAACCTACCCGCTTGAGCTTCGTAGATCAAGTAGAGAAAAACAAAAAGCGGGATCGATATCAGAAATCCCAAGAACCAAATGCCGCAGGCGAAAGCCATAATCCAGCTTGCGGCCCTGACCGTATGCCGCATCATCACCTCAGGGGGAATGCTGCGATCAACCGGAATATCTAGGACTCCACGATAGCGCGCTTCTTCCCCCTGCTCGGCATAAGCGCCGGAGCCTTTCCAATCCGTAACGAGCTGGCGCAGCGCTAATACCAAAGCGGGTATTCCAATAGCCCATGGGAAAAGTCGCGTATCCCAGTCCAAGCCGGCCGCAGTCACGACCGCTACGGCAATTACTCCCACGAAAAAGAGCGAAAACCAAAACGAAGGATCAAGCTTGTTGCCGGGTTTTTTGCTCATGCTCTTCGCTTGCCTTATCCCGAGAGTGGCGCATGACCGCATGAACGATTGTCCCTACGGTTAGCGCGAACAGTAGGATCACGATAGGTCGCGTAAGCCAGGAGGCCCCATAGAGCTTCGTCGTCAGGAAAAAATAGGTCTCGGCAAGCCGCTGCAGTACGATTCCCACGATGAGGGGAGGTCTGGGCCAACCGAACCTCTTCATGCAAATGCCGATGAGAGCAAATCCAAGCAGGGCAACAAGGTCACCCCAATCCGCCGTCGACTGGAAAGCGGCCAGGAAAATAAGAACGATCAGCACAGGGAATAAGTAGTGCACTGGAAGCTTGGTGATTCGGGCCAACTGCTTGGCAAAGGCAAAGCAGAGACCCGTTGCCATTAAGTTGGCCAGGACCAAACTCCACACAATGATTAAGGTCAAATCGAGATGGTCAGTGAGCATCCTGGGGCCGGGCGTCAAGCCCAGCAGAAGCATCGCGGCGAGGACCAACGACATAGTGGCGCTTCCGGGTATGCCGAAACCCAAGGTAAGGCACCAATCTCCCGCGTCGCTTGCGTTATTGGCCGCCTCAGGAGCGATCACCCCCCTGACGTCGCCTTTACCGAAGTGATCCTTATCCTTGCTGGTCTGAACCGCATGACCATAGGCCAGCCAGATCGCCGAGGCGCTACCTATGCCAGGCAAGATTCCAATCCAACTGCCCAAAAAGCTGGAGCGAACCAGCAACCACCAGTGCTCGGCGACATCTTTGACTCCCTGCCATTTCGTTGAGATGCTCGTTAGCGGCCCAACGCGAGCGATTTGTTTTCCCCCTCCCCCGAGGATCATATCGATAAGCTCAGGTATTGCGAATACGCCGAGCGCTATGGGAATAAGCGGAATGCCATCCGAGAGATACAGC